>DATFPZ010000022.1:0-4991 GCA_035264545.1 Acidimicrobiia bacterium | reverse complement strand
CCAGCGGTCGGGCGTGATGTCGAAGTGCTCGCCGCCGACCTCGAGCGTTCCCGACCAGAATCCGGTCTGGGCGAAGCGCATTGTGTCGAACAGGACCCGCCCGTACTTGCGGATGTATTGGCGCGGTTCGAGGAACGCGGGGATCGCGCCTTCCCATGTCAGGTCGCAGGCGATCCCGTGCTCCGTGGGCTCGAGCACCAGGCGAACCTTCTTCAGCCCCTCGATCACCTCGACGCGGAACGGTCCCACGCTCGTGTCCATGCGATCGTCGAGCTCACGTGACGCCCGCACCACCCGGTGCTTCTCGCCCCGTCGCACGCACGCGAACGCGTCCTGCACGCCGAGGTTCGGGTACTGGCCGATCCCGATGATCAGGAACACCTCGTCACTGCACCCGTGCATGTTGAAGTAGTAGCGGTCGTAGAAGTTGCGGTCGCTCGTCCCGACGTTGCGGATCGGCTCGGCGATCTGGTGCAGCGGGTAGTCATCCATCGGCGAGAGCATGCGGGCGCTGCCTCCTTACTTTGCTTGCCTTGCGGTCGGTTGCCTTGCGGTCGGTTAGCTCTCGGCCGTTCGGCCGAGCTCGGTCAGGAACGGGCGCGAATACACGACACGACCGGTCATCGTCGCAGGATCACACGTGGCGAGCACGACGGCGGCGTCTGCCAGCAGCTCGACGGGCTCGACGATGTCGGGCCGTTCGTCGAGCAGCGGCCCCAGGTGCACCTCGGCGCCCGGCGTCCGCACCGCCGCCACCGGTGCCAGCGAGTTCACCGCGATGCCGTCGTCGTAGACCTCGGCCGCGAGGCCTGTCGTGATCCGCTCGAGCGCAGCCTTCGTCGCGCCGTACAGCGTGCTGGTCGCGCCCAACTTGATCCCGGGGTCGAACGGCGGACCCTTCGCGTGCCGTGACGTCGCGCTCGAGACGTTGACGATCCAGCCACGACCGCGATCCCGCATGCCGGGGATGACCTGTTGCGCGAGGTCGACCGGCGCGTGCACGTTCAGCTCGAACATGAGCCGGCGGCGCCGGAGCGGCAGCTCGGCCGTCGGCGCGTAGAACGCGGCGGCGGCGTTGTTGACGAGGATGTCGACGGGACCGAGCGACGACTCGACCTCGGGCACGACGCGCGCCCGGTCGTCGGCGTCCGCGAGGTCGGCCGGGATGGCCACCGAGCGTCCGCCGCGCGCCTCGACGGCATCGACCACGTCACGGAGCGTGCCGGGGAGCGTCGGGTGGGGATCGAGCGTGCGGGCGGTGACGGCGACCGCCGCGCCCTCGTCGGCGAGCCGCAGTGCGATGGCGGCGCCGATGCCGCGGCTGGCGCCGGTGACGAGCGCGACCCGCCCGTCGCACGCCCCCATCAGCGAGGCGTCCTAGACGGGGACGACGTCGTGCGCCTTGCCCATCGGGCGCACCTGGGGGCCGCGCGCCGACACGTACGCCTCGCGCTGGCGCTGGGTGCTGTGCACCGGGTCCTGGTCGAACACGGGGATGAGCTCGCGACCGAACGTCTCGACCGACTCGACTGCGACCTCGATCGGCATCGTGGACGACAGCTGGCCGAACACGAGCTGGTCGGCGCCGGTGTCGACGTAGCCCTGTACCGCCTTCTCGCACTCCTCGGGCGTGCCCACCACGACCCGGCCGGCCTGGATGCGCTGTTCCATTTCCTCGAGCGTCGGCTCGGGGATCAGCTCGGGCCAGTCCGGGACGAACGGCGGCTTCGGGAACGTGTCGAGGTAGTGGAACACGAGACTGTTCTGGTAGCTGCCGTTCATGTTGCACGAGATCTCCCGCGCCTTCTGCCCGTCGTTCAGGCACAGCATCTGGCTCGTGATCATCACGTTGTTGTTCACGTAGTCGCCGACCGGCTCGGCCTGGTCGATCGTGTTCTTGTAGATCTCCACGAGGCCCTTGAGCATGTCGGGCGCGCCCATCGCGAAGCACAGCACTCCGACACCCATGCGGGCGGCTTTCTCGAAGGTCGACGGGTTCCCGGCTGCGATCCATAGCGGCGGGTGCGGATCCGTGTACGGCTTCGGCAGCACGTTGCGGGGCGGCATCGAGAAGTACTCGCCGTCGAAGCGGTAGTCGGTCGTCGACCACATGCGCTTGAACTCCGGGAACACCTCGTCGACCATCAGCTTGGTCAGCTCGGGGTCCTGGATGCCGAAGCCCTTCTGCTCGGTGCTCGACGAGCCGCGCCCGACGCCGAACTCCATGCGGCCCTCGCTGAGGTGATCGATCATCGCCACTCGCTCGGCGACCCGGGCCGGGTGGTTGACCGGTGGCGTGATGTTGAAGATCCCCGAGCCGAGGTGGATGCGGTCGGTCACGCCGGCGAGGTAGGCGAGGAACGACTCGTTCGCCGACAGATGCGAGTACTCGGTGAGAAAGTGGTGCTCGGTCGCCCACGTGTACTTGAAGCCCGACCGGTCGGCGGCCTTGGTCCACGTGATCTCGTTCATGAGCCGCTGGTGCTGGACGGCCTGGGGGTCGGGGACCCCGTCGGTCACCTGGTGAGGCACGTACAGGCTGTTGAAGATCCCGAATTCCATGGCGAGGACGCTACCGATCCTCAGGCGAAATTGCAACAGGTTCCAATTTCGGGGGGATCGCGGCTAGCGGGCGGCCCCGCTCATGGCGGCGATGTCGGAGATGAGCACCGGGCGCTCGGGCCGCGGCTGCGGCGTGCCTGTGCTGCGCGGCGTCGTGTCGACGCCGGCCGCCTCGGCCCGCAACGCGCCCACCGTGCACCGCTCCCGCGGCCGGTGGACGAACGGGTCGAACCGGAAGTGGCGCATCGCGTTCTCGCTCCCGATCATGCGCACTTCGTCGTCGGGGACGCCGTCGAGCTGCTCGGCGAACGCCTCGGGCGAGTGCGGCCACGTCGAGTCCGAGTGCGGGTAGTCGACCTCCCAGGTGATCGTGTCGAGCCCGACCTCGTGCCGCAGCTCGATGCCGATGCGGTCCTGCACGAAGCACGTGACGATGTGCTCGCGGAATATGTCGCTCGGGAGCCTCCCGCCGAAGTCTTGTCCCGTCCAGCGATGCTGCTGGTGGTATGTGCGGTCGACTCGCTCGAGGAAGTACGGCACCCAGCCGATGCCGCCCTCGGACAGGCAGACCTTCAAGTTCGGGTACCGGCGCAGGAAGTCGGACCAGATGATGTCGGCGGCGACCTGCACGATGTTCACGGGCATGAGCGTGAGCGTCACGTCAACCGGCGACTCCACCGATGTGATCGGGATCTCCGACGACGAGCCGATGTGGAAGCAGACCATCGTGCCCTCGTCGGCGCACGCGGCCCAGAACGGCTCCCACCATTCATTGTGCAGGCTCGGGAAGCCCGTCTTCTCCGGGTTCTCCGAGAACGTGAACGCGTGACAGCCCTTCGCCGCCATGCGCCGGACTTCGGCCACCATCGCGTCCTGGTCCCACACGGGCGGGACCGCGAGCGGGATGAACCGACCCGGGTGCGTGCCGCACCACTCGTCGACGTGCCAGTCGTTGTACGCCTGGAGCACCGGCAGCGCGCTGTCGTCGCCGGCGGCGCCACCGGCCTGGAACATGCGCCCGCCGAAGCCGGGGAACGACGGGAAGCACATCGAGCCGAGCACGCCATTCACGTTCATGTCGCGGACGCGGGCGTCGATCTCGTAGCAGCCGTCGCGCATCTCGCCGAACGACATGGGGTTCATCCCGTACTCCTCGGGCGGGCGGCCGGCCACCGCGTTCAGCCCGAAGTTGGCGCCCCGCTGCTCGCCCCACATCCACACGTCGGCGCCGTTCGGTGCCCGCACGACCCGGGGAGCGCGGTCGCGCCAGCGCTCGGGAAGGTGACGCTCGAACAATCCGGCGGGCTCGACGACGTGGTCGTCGACGCTGATCAGGACCAGATCGTCGGTCTGCATGCGAACTCCGATCGTAAACGAGCTCTCAGTTTCCGCTGCCTTTGCCGTCTCGGCGCCAGTCCGGGTGCAGGCCGCGTTCCTTGGCGAAGCGCTGGGCCGAGATCGTGGTTCCGTTGAGCTCGGCGGCGTCGGACGAAGTGGCGAGCCAGGCGATCACCGCAGCCGGGACCGTGGGCGGCGCGCCCGGGTAGCGCCCCGCGAGCCCGAGCGCGCCGGCGTTCACCTCCATCCGCTCGGTGATGACGAACCCCGGCTCGAGGTTGAAGCTGCGGATCCCGCGATCGCCGACCTCGACCGCGAGGATCCCCGCCAGCTTGTGGAACGCGCCCTTCGACATCGCGTACGCCGCGCCCCAACCGCCCTCGCCCGTGGGTGCCTGCGGATCGATGACGGCGACTGCCGACGTCACGTTCACGAGCGTGCCGTCGCCGCGCTCGAGCATGCCGGGGAGCACCGACTTGATGAGCACAATCTGCGAGACGACGTTGGCCGCCAGCTTGGCCTCGAGCAGCTCGACCGCTGTGTCCTCGAAGCGCGTCATGTCACCTGGGCCGGTGTCGATGGCGTTGTTCACGAGGACGTCGATGCGGCCCCACTCGTCGAGGGCGCGCTGCACGGCGGCGTCAAGAGTCGACCGGTCGTGCAGGTCCATGACAACCGGCAGCGCCCGCCGGCCCGTCGCCTCGATCGCCTGCGCGGTCGTCTCCAGGCTGCCGGGGATCGGGCGCCCCGCCCCGTCGGAGTCGTCGACGCCGTCACCCTCCCGGACCGTGCGGCCGGTGATCACCACATCGAGCCCGGCGTCTGCGAGCGCGATCGCGGCGGCCTTGCCGATGCCCCGGCTGGCGCCGGTCACGAAGGCGACTCTCGGCTCCGTCACGGAGTAGAACGTATTCCACTTTTCGGCGGAGGACGGGGGAGACCTAGTGCTGGAGGGGATGGACGGGAAGGTCGCGATCGTCACCGGGGCCGGGCGCGGGCTCGGGCGGGCCGAGGCCCTCGAGCTCGCACGCCTCGGGGCGCGCGTCGTCGTGAACGACTACGGGCGCACGCTCCAGGGAGAAGAGGAGAAG
>DATFPZ010000021.1:0-13737 GCA_035264545.1 Acidimicrobiia bacterium | reverse complement strand
GGACGGGCTCGTGGCCGCCGCGATCACGGACGCCGTCATCCCCGCCGTCTTCGGTCGGGTCGAGGAGCAGATCATCGTCCCGACCGTCGACCTCACGATCCACTTCCGGTCGTCGCTCCCGCTCGCCGATGCCAAACCCGACGACTACGTGCTCGCCGACTTCCGCACCAACGTCGTCGCCGAAGGCTTCCTCGAGGAGGACGGTGAGATCTGGAGCCGCGACGGCGTGCTCCTCGCGCAGAGCCGCCAGCTCGCCGCGATCCTGCCCATGCCCGGCTAAGCCTCTAGGCGACGCCGAGCTGCTCGAGGAGGAAGGCAAGGACGAGGGCCTCGTCACGCCAGGCGTCGTACCGGCCCGAGGGGCCGCCGTGGCCCGCCCCCAGCTCGGTCTTCAACAGCAACGGGCGGTCGTCCGTCTTCATGGTCCGGAGCTTCGCCACCCATTTGGCCGGCTCCCAGTACGAGACGCGCGGGTCGTTCAACCCGCCGGTGACGAGCATTGCGGGATAGTCCTTCGCCTCGATGTTGTCGTACGGGGCGTACGACTTCATGACCTTGTAGATCTCGGGGTCGGCGACCGGGTTGCCCCACTCCTCCCACTCGGTCACGGTCAACGGGAGCGTCTCGTCGAGGATCGTTGTGAGGCTGTCGACGAACGGCACCTCGGCGACGACCGCGCGGAACACGTCGGGCCTGAGGTTGACGACCGCGCCCATGAGCAGCCCGCCGGCGCTCCCGCCCCGTGCCGCCAGCTGGTCGGGCGCCGCGTATCCCTCGGCGACGAGGTGCTCAGCGCACGCGATGAAGTCGGTGAACGTGTTCGGCTTGTGCTCGAGCTTTCCCTCCTCGTACCAGCGGCGGCCGAGCTCGCCACCACCGCGGATATGCGCGATCGCGAACACGACGCCGCGCTCGAGGAGGCTCACCCGCGCCGCCGAGAACGACGGGTCGATCGAGATCTCGTACGAGCCGTAGCCGTACAGCAGCGCCGGCGCGGTGCCGTCGTGCGGCAGGCCGCGGCGGTGGACGACCGAGACGGGCACCCGCACGCCGTCGGGCGCCGTCGCCCAGAGGCGATGCGACTCGTAGGCGTCGGGGTCATAGCCCGGCACGGGCTGGCGCTTGACGAGCGTCCGCTCCCGGGCCTCGAGCTCGTAGTCGTAGCTCGAGACCGGGGCGACGAGCGACGTGTACTCGAACCGAAGCGTGCGGGTGTCGAACTCCGGGTTGGCGCCGACGCCGGCCGAGTACACCGGGTCGGGCATCGCGACGATGTGGGTGTGGTCGTCGGCGAGGCGCCGCACAATGATCCGTTCGAGCCCTTCAGCGCGTTCCGACAGCACGAGGTGATCCGCGAACGCATCGACGTCCTCGAGGCGGACGTCGGCGCGGTGAGGCACGACCTCACGCCAGTGGTCACGCCCCGGTTGATCGACGGGGGTAACCATGAGCTTGAAGTTCTCGGCGCCGTCATCGTTCGTGACGACGAAGAAGCGGTCGCCGTGGTCCGCGGAGTGGTGGTGCTCGACGTCGTACTCGACACCGTCCCTGCGCGGCGCCACCACCCGCGGCGCGCTCTGGGGATCGTCGGCGTCGACGAACCACGCCTCGCTGGTGATCTTCGATCCGAGGGAGACGACGATGTAACGGCCGGTGCGGGTGCGCCCGACCGACGTGTAAAACCGCTCGTCGTCCTCCTGGTACACGAGCTCGTCGTCGTCGGCGGGCGTGCCGAGCCGGTGGCGCCAGACCTGCCACGGGCGCATCGCGGCGTCCGGGCGCACGTAGAAGCACGTGCTGTCGTCGTTGGCCCAGGCCAGGCCGTAGTAGACGTCGGGAACGACGTCAGGCAGGTCTTCGCCGGTGTCCAGGTCACGGAAGCGCAGCTCGTAGCGCTCACCCCCGGTGACATCGACGGAGTACGCCAGGCGGGTGTGGTCGGGGCTCACCGCGAACCCACCAAGGGCGAAGTAGTCGTGACCGGCGGCGAGCTCGTTCTGGTCGAGGAGCACCTCCTCACCAGGAGGCGTGCCCGGGGGCGCGAACGGGTCAGGCAGCCCTGGTGTCCCCGCCGGGCGCCGGCACTGGATGCCGTACTGCCGGCCCTCGATGGTGCGGCTGAAGTACTCGTACGGACCCTTCCGGACCGGCGCGGTGGCGTCGGTCTCCTGGACGCGGCTCTTGATCTCTTCGAACAGCTGCTGCTGGAGCGGTTCGGTGCGAGCCATCACGTCGCGCGTATACGCGTTCTCGGCCTCCAAGTACTGGCGGACCTGCGGGTCGTCTCGGTCGCGGAGCCAGTACCAGTCGTCGACCCGCTCGTCGCCGTGCGCGCGCAGCACGGTCGGGCGGCGCGGCGCGACGGGGGGAGTCCCCGTCACGATGTAGGGAGGTCGCGCAGCCGAGTGGCGGTCATCGGGCGCATCCTAAAGGCGGCCGGAGCCGCCAAAGCCCACGGCTACTCTCGCTATCCGATGCCGACCGCAACGCCGATCGTCGCCGCCGAGGAGGAGCTCGCCGCCGTCGCCTTCGACGCCGACGGGCTCGTGCCCGCCATCGTCCAGGAAGACGGGACGGGCCGCGTGCTCATGCTCGCGTGGATGGACGCCGAAGCCCTTCGCCGGACCCTCGACGAGGGGCGCACCTGGTTCTGGAGCCGGAGCCGCAAGGAGCACTGGCGCAAGGGCGACACCTCCGGCGACCGGCAGTGGGTGCGCGCCGCGTATTACGACTGCGACATGGACACTCTGCTGTTCGTGGTCGAGCAGGAGGGCCGCGGCGCCTGCCACACCGGCGAGCGCACCTGCTTCTTTCGCGCGTTCGGGAGCGGGGCAGCGCCCGGCAAGTTGTGAGCGGCCCGACACGCGATGAGTTCGTCGCGTTGGCGCGCGACTACACGGTCGTCCCGGTCTGGCGCGAGGTGCTCGCCGATCTCGAGACCCCGGTGTCGGCGTTCGCCAAGCTCGTCGGCGACCGTGAGGGCTTCTTGCTCGAATCGGTCGAGCACGGTGAGCACTGGGGCCGGTTCTCGTTCATCGGACGGGACCCCGCCCTCACGCTCGTCGCTCGCGGGCAGCAGGTCGAGATCACCGGAGGTGCGACCACACCCGGTTTGCCGCGCGACCAGGGGATCCTCGCGGCGCTGGAAGCGCTCCTGTCCTGGTACCGGGCTCCGACCATGCCCGACCTGCCGCCCTTCCACGGCGGCCTCGTCGGCTATCTCGGGTACGACATCGTGCGGGAGATCGAGCGGCTGCCCGAGATTCCGTCCGACGACCTGGGATACCCGGACGCCGTTCTCTCGCTGACCGGTCACGTCACCGCGTTCGATCATTTCCGGCAACGCCTCTTCCTCATCGAGAACGTGTTCGTCGTGCCGGGCGCGAGCGCAGACGACGCCGGGGTGGCGTACGACCACGCGCAAGCTCGGCTCGATGCGAGCATCGACGAGCTCGCACGGCCCCTCCCGTATGTTCCGTCGGCACCACCGCCGGAGCGTATGGACGAGCTGCCGTCGTTCACCTCGACGATGTCCGGTGGCCTGTTCCAGGCCGCGGTCGAAGCGGCGCGCGAGTACATCTTCGCGGGCGACATCTTCGAGATCATCCTGGCCCAACGCTTCGATCTCGACGGCGAGTTCGATCCGTTCGAGGTGTATCGCGTGCTGCGCCAGATCAACCCGTCGCCGTACATGTACTTCCTCGCGCATCCGGAGGCGACGGTGGTCGGGTCGTCGCCGGAGGCGCTCGTGAAGCTCGTCGACGGTCGAGTGATCAGCCGCCCGATCGCGGGGACGCGGTGGCGGGGACGGACCGACGAACACGATCGCCGCATGGCGGCCGAGCTGATCGAGGACCCGAAGGAGCGGGCGGAGCACATCATGCTCGTCGACCTGGCCCGCAACGACGTCGGACGGGTGGTGCGGTACGGCAGCGAGCGCGTGGACGAGCTCATGACGCTCGAGGGTTACTCGCACGTCATGCACATGACGAGCCAGGTGTCGGGCGACCTCGCGGACGGCAAGACGGCGGTCGACGTTCTCCGTGCGACGTTCCCGGCCGGGACCGTGAGCGGCGCCCCCAAGGTGCGCGCCATGGAGATCATCGACGAGCTCGAGCCGAACAAGCGCGGTCCGTATGCGGGAGTCGTCGGCTACTTCGACTTCTCCGGCAACCTCGACACCGCCATCACCATCCGCACGATGCTCTGGCGCGACGGACGCGCGAGCGTCGCCGCCGGAGCCGGGGTGGTGGCCGACTCCGACCCCGACGACGAGAACCTGGAATGCCACAACAAGGCGCGGGCGTTGTTGACTGCAGCGGCCGCGGCGCAGCGCCTCGCGCCGCTCGACACACTGGAGACCGGGAGCGGGATGCCATGAGCCTGCGAGGCGAGCTCGAAGCGCTGCAGACGACCGCGGGGGTGGTCGACACATCCGAGCGCGGCGCAGTGCTGGTGACCGGGCCGGACGCCTGGTCGTATCTCCAGAGCCTCGTGTCGGCGGACCTCGACACCGTCGGCGACGGCCAGGGCGTGCACTCGTTGCTGCTCACCCCGCAGGGCAAGCTCGACGTCGATTTCCGCCTCCTGCGGGTAGGCGACGAGGTATGGCTGGACTGCGATCCGGGATTCGGGGAGCAGCTGGCGGCGTCGCTGCTCCGCTTCCGCATCCGGGTGAAGTGCGACGTGACCGACCGCTCCGGGAAGTGGGGCTCGCTCGCCGTCAGGGGACCGAACGCAAGCGCTGCCGCGTCCGCCCTCGACGTTGAGCTGCCGGCCGCGCCCCATGCGCACGTTCCCTTTGAGGATGCGGTCGTCGTGCGCGCGCCGTGGCCGGGTGGAGACGGCTTCGACGTCCTCGGACCGCCTGCGACCGTCGCCAACGCGGCTGGCCGGCTCTCCGCCGCCGGCGTGCCGGCCTGCAGCCCCGACGCGTACGAGGCGCTCCGTATCGCGGTGGGCGTCCCCCGGCAGGGATACGACCTGGACGAGAAGACGATCCCGCAGGAGGCGTTCCTGGAGCTCGACGCGGTCTCGTTCTCGAAGGGCTGCTTCCTCGGCCAGGAGCTCGTGTGCCGAATCGATACGCGCGGGCGCGTGAACCGGTTCCTGCGGCGACTCACCGCGATCGAAGACGGACGGCCGCCGCGGGGCGCGGAGATCGTGGCCGGCGACAAGGTCGTGGGGACGGTGACGAGCAGCGTCGACGCCCGCGACGTGCCCGCCGCCGCGCTCGGTTACGTCCGCCACGAGGTCGATCCTCCCGCCGAGGTCGAGCTGCGCTGGGACGGAGGCTCCGGCCAGGCGGTCGTCGAGGCGCTGCCCACACCCGCGTGAGCACCGACGCGGCGGCGACGGCGCTGTTCGCGTTCGGCTATCCGACTTCGATCGCGGTCATCCTGCGCTTCGTGCCGGTCGTGCGCGAGCGCCGGCTGAAGTGGCTCGTCGCGCACGATCTCGCGGTGGCGGCGATCGTGGCCGGCTGGGCGCTCAGGGGCGACCGGCGCGCCGTCGCGATCAACGCATCCTGGCTCGTCGCCGCGAACGTCTGGTACGCGCTCGGCGGCCGTCGCCGCGCTCGCGCCTGATGCGTTCCTGAAGCCCGCTCAGCGAACGTCACGCACGCATCAGGGAACCGATGAGGTCGAGTTGCGCGGTCCCGTCGACGCCCGGCAGGTCGACCTCGACGGCCGCCGCGATCGTTGGCGCGACGTCGACCATGGAGATCGCGTCCGGGCGGC
Organism: Acidimicrobiia bacterium; assembly: GCA_035264545.1. Taxonomy (GTDB): domain Bacteria; phylum Actinomycetota; class Acidimicrobiia; order IMCC26256; family JACDBD01; genus JALZAA01. Next base: position 7,996 of record DATFPZ010000021.1, on the reverse strand, counting down.
GTCCGGGCTGAATCCCCGCCCCGCGGGTGACGAGCAGACCGCCGGGGACGTGGTCGCCCGTACGGATCCCCGTGTACTCCTGATCGATCCGGCCGTAGCCGGGCGCACCGATGCTGCGAATGGGCGCGCTGCGGTTCCATTCGACGAGCAGGTCGGGCAACCCGCCCCGCGCTGGACCGTCGTAGCAGGTCTCGACGCGCACCACGCGTCGGACGAGCGGATCACCGGTCTCGAGATTCGTCCAAGTCGCCAGCTCGCTCTCGAGCATGTCGCAGACCTGATCGAACTCCCGCCCCGGTGCGACCTGCCCGGCGGGCTCCCGATCACGGACGTTGATCCGGATCGCGCCGCACACGTCGTTGTTCGGAATCGCGAAGAACCGGCGACCGCCGTCCACGTACCACATGAACGAGCCGGGCTCCCGGCCCCGGGGCCGGTTGGTGAGTCGGCCCGCCGCTCGACGGGTTCGTTGCCGAATCAGCGCCGCTCGTGAGGTCGACGAGCGCTTCGCGATCCGCCGGAGCATCTGGCCGAGGAGGAACGTGGCGTCGTAGTGGGGGCCCATACCGTGGCTGAGGAGCAGCATCACGAGCGTGTCGCCGCCTACGACATCGAGCAGACGGCCGAGAGCAGCGTCCTGCGCCTCGTACACGTCGACGATCGGGTCGCCGAGGACTCCCGCGGTCGTCGGGTCGTGGCGTGGGTGATCGGCATCGTGCAGGGCCCAGAAGTGATGACCGACGCAGTGACTCGGGCTGAACACGGCGAGGAACACGTCCCAGCCACCTTCGGTCAGATGCGACTCGCAGAACTCGGTCTTGCGCGCGACGCTGTCGAGGAGGTCGTCGCGCAGCTCGCCGTACGCGCCGCGGCGCCCGTAGTCGTCGCAGAGATCGTGGAATCGAGTGCCGAACCGGGTCGCGACCTCGTGTGCGAGTGTTGTGGGCGTTGTCTGGAACCCGAGGTTCGGGTCGTGTCGGATCCAGTCCACGACCTGCAGTCCGTTGAAGTCCGGCTCTGGCCACGGGCAATGCGGCACGTCGATCACCGCCGACCGGCGACCTGCGTCGTTCATCTTCGACCAGAAGGGCTGCTGCGGGTAGTTCCCGGCGGTGCGGCGGACGTGGTACGTGCCCGGCACGAGCTGCCCGAAGCAGTACCTCCCGTGCCGGCCCGCGTTGACACCGGTTTGGAACGTGGGCCACACCGCGCCGACGAACAGACCGTATGGACTGTCGACGTCGACACTGCGACCCTCGTCGAGGAGCTTGCGCAGCGTCGGCATCCGACCCTCGTCGGCGAGGCGTGTCGCTAGGGTTCGGTCCGCGGCATCGAAGCCGACGACGAGCACTCGGGTCGGGGCAGGCATGGCCCGCAACGATAGGGCAGCCAGGAATCGCGAACTCGGAGGGCGGGTGGCATCCGAGGCGAGCGCGTCGGTCGTGGTACCGACGTACAACCGAGCCGAGCTGGTGTTGCGAGCCGTCGCCAGCGTCCAGAGCCAGTCCCTCGACGACTGGCAACTGCTCCTGGTCGACGACGCGTCGACCGACGACACGAAAGCACGCATCGAGAAGCTCGATGATCCCCGCATCGAGTATGTGCGGCGCGACATCAATGGCGGTGTGGCGGCGGCGCAGAACACCGGTCTCGATCGGGCGGCGGGCCGGTACGTGCTGTTCTTGCACTCGGACGACGAGCTGTTGCCCGACTGCCTGCGGAGGCTGAGCGACGTTCTCGATCGCGCATCGCCCGAGATCGGCGGCGTCGAAGCCGGCCTGGAGGTCATCGCGGGTGGGGCAACCGTTCGGCGGCGGCCGTACCTCGAAGATGCTGACTACCGCACGCTTCTCGCGTTTCAGTCCGGCGTGCACATCTCCACGCTTTTGCTCCGGCGCGAGGTCGCGGCCAGGGTCCGATTCGACGAGTCACTGCGCGGAGTCGAGGACCGCGACTTCTGCGTGCGGTTGCTGCGTCGGTCGACGCTCGCCTTCGAGCCCGATCCTTTGGTGCGCATCCACCGAACAGCGACCAGGCTGACGGCCCAGTCGAAGGGGCCTATCTACGAGTACCTGCTCGCCAAACATCACGATGACATCGTGACGTCTCCGGCGATGCACGGATCTTGGTGGTTCGGCATCGCACGGGAGTACGCCCGCGCAGGCGAGCTCGACCGCGCTCGCGTTGCGATGCAACGGGCCGTACGGGTTCATCCCGCCCGGATTCGTCGCTGGCCGCTGTTCGCGGCGTCCTACCTCGGCGACGGCGCCTTCTCTGGCGCGCTGAGCGTCTATCGCGCGGCCGCGCGGATGGTCTCGCCGCAGGAAGCCGGTTGATCAGACCGACGGGATACGCACGACGAAGCGGGTGCCCCGACCGTCGAGGGCGCGCGCGTCGGCGGTGCCGCCCATCGCGGCCGAGAGCTCGTGCACGATCGCGAGGCCGAGACCGGTGCCGACCTTGCGCCCCGGAGCGGTCCGGGACGTGTACAGCCGTTCGAAGACATGCGGTAGGTCGCCGGCGTCGATGCCGGGCCCGTCGTCGTCGACCCGCACCTCGAGCATCCCATTGTCCGACGACACTCCGACCGTGACCCGCGTACGTGCGTACTTCAGCGCGTTCTCGACCAGGTTGGCGACGATCTGTCCGAGCCGCTCGGGGTCGGCATCGACGGGCGCGGTCGCCGGGCCGTCGACGGCGAGCGTGACGCCCAGCTCCTGGGCCGACGGGTGAAAGGCCTCGGCCGCCTCGCCGACGACCTCGGCGGCGTCGACCGGGCGCGGTGTGAGCGAGAACTCGTGGGCGTCGAGCCGGGCCAGGTCGAGCAGGTCGGCCACCAGCCGTTCGAGGCGCCGGGCCTCGGCGGCGATGATCTCGGCGGCGCGCTTCTGCTCGTCGCGACCTTCGACCGCGCCGTCGGCGATCGCCTCGGCGTACCCGCCGATCGACGTCAGCGGCGTCCGCAGATCGTGCGACACGCTGAGCAGGAAGCCGCGCTCGAGTCCCCGCGCCGCCTCGAGCTGCGCGGCCATGCCGTCGAGGGCGCGTGCAAGCCCCGCCAGCTCGTCGTCGGGGTGCTTGCCGAGGTCGACGCGCGCCGACAGGTCGCCGCCTGCGATCCGGTCCGCGGTCTGTCCCATGGCGGTGAGCGGTCGCGTCAACCGCCGGGCGAGAAAGAACGCGACGATCGCGGCGACGGCGAGCGCCAGCGCCCCGGCAAGGAGGAAGAACGGCCCCGCCCGCCCGAGCGGTTGCGTTTCCACCTGCTGGGTGAGGATCACGACCGGCGTGTTGCCGTTCACCACGTCGAGTGGCGCGGCGACGAACGCGGTCCGTCCCTCGCGGCCGCTCTGCTCCTTCCCGGCGAGGAGCGCCCGGGCGTCGAGGTCTCCGGGGCCGAGGCCCTCGGGCAGGTCGGTGAGGCCGGCTTGTGCCGCCTGGTTCCCGAGGAGCGGGGCGATGCCCTCCTGGATCTCGCCTGTCGGGGTCACCTGGACGACGCTCACGTCGGCGGCGCGCAGGGTGTTGGCGACGATCGACCGCAGGTTCCGGCCGAGCCGGCGCTCGGCGGCCGACTGGCCGGCGGTCGGGTTGAGCGAACGGAACGCCGACAGGCGCTCGACGGAGTCGCTCACCGTCGGCGCCTTTTCCCGTAGATCATGGAGGGCGGAGTCCGTGGAGGTTTGCCGAAAGAGCCCGGCCGTGCCGGCGGCGCTCAGGACGAGTACGCCGAACGCGATCGCGAGCATCGCGACGAAGAGACGGGTGCCGAGACGGCGTGCGGGCGGCTTCAACGCCGGCTGCCCCGAGGTCGGTGTCACGACTCCAGCCGGTAGCCGACCCCGCGCACGGTCTTGATCTCGACGGTGTCGCCGAGCTTCTTGCGTACTTGCGCTATGTGCACGTCGACCGTGCGCGCGTCGCCGTACCAGTCGTAACCCCACACGCCGTCCAGGATCTGCTGGCGGGACAGCGCGAGGCCCGGTCGCTCGGCGAGGTAGCGGAGCAGGTCGAACTCCTTCGTGGTGAACTCGACCGGCTCGCCGGCGACGCGCACCTCGCGCCGGCCGGCGTCGATCGCCACGGGACCGGCCTGCATCACTTCGGCGGCGTGGCCGCCGTCGACGCGGCGCAGCACCGCCTTCACCCGGGCGACGAGCTCGGCGGGGGAGAACGGCTTCGTGAGATAGTCGTCGCCGCCGAGCTCGAGGCCGAGCACGCGGTCGACCTCGCTGTCGCGGGCGGTCAGGAAGATCACCGGGATCTGCGACGTGGCGCGCAGCCGCTTGCACACCTCGAGCCCGTCGACGTCGGGCAGACCGACGTCGAGCACGACGAGCCGCGGCCGGTGGTCCTTGACCGCCTGCAGCCCGGCCTCGCCGGTGCCGGCCTTGAGCACACGAAAGCCCTCGCGGGCGAGATACAGGTCGACGAGGTCGGCAATGTTGGGCTCGTCGTCGACGACGACGATCGTCCCCTTCTGGTCGTGCACGACACCCATCGTCCCATTTCTCTCACCCCAAAGCGCGCCGGGACACGATGCGTATCTGAGGGACGCTATGCGCCCTTCAGATACGCATCATGGGAACGTCAGGCGTCGAAGCGGTTCGCGCGCGCGATCGTGCCGAGCCAGCGGGCGCTGGGCTTCACCGTGCGAGCCTGCGTCTCGCGGTCGACGGCCACGAGGCCGAACGTCGGGCGGTACCCGAGCGACCACTCGAAGTTGTCGAGCAGCGACCAGTAGAAGTAGCCGCGCACATCGAGGCCGTCGTCGAGGCAGCGGCCGACGCGGCGCAGCGCCTCGGACACGTATTGCACGCGCTGGTCGTCGTCGGCAGTACCGATCCCGTTCTCGGTCACGTAGACGGGTGTTCCGGCGACCTCGATCGCCCGCCGGATCGTCGTCTCGAGGGCCTGGGGCCAGAACTCGTAGCCCATCTGAAGCGAAGGGACGCCCTCGGCCGGGCCGAGGAGCCCGTCGGGACCGAACCGGAGGCGCGTATACGTCTGCACGCCGACGTAGTCGTCGCTACGGCACGCGTCGAGCCAGACGTCCTCCATGCGGTCCCGCGCCCGCGCCATCTGGGCGTCGCCGCCGGGCTCGGCCGCGAACTCGTGCATCGACAGGGTCATGCCGACCGGCGCGTCGCCCGGACCGGCCTTGATCACGTCGTACGCGAGGCGGTGCGCACGGATCAGGTTGTCCGTCGCCTTGCCCATCGCGCCTTCGTCCCTCGTGCCGGGCGGGAAGACGCCGAGGTAGAAGCCCATCAGGGCGACGACGTTCGGCTCGTTGAGGGTGCAGTGGACGCCGACGCCGTCACCGAGGTCAACGACGGCGCGCTCGCAGAAGCGCGCAAACCGCTCCGCGGTTGAAGCGCTCTCCCAGCCGCCGTCCGCCGCCGCCCAGCGTGGGGTCGTGAAGTGGTGGTACGTCAGTACAGGGAGGACGCCGTTCTCCCGGCACGCGTCGATCATGCGCCGGTAGTGGTCGAGGGCGTTGCGAGAGAACTCGCCGTCCTCGGGCTCGATGCGCGACCACTCGATGGAGAACCGGTACGCGCCGAAGCCGAGTTCGGCGAGCAGCGCGATGTCCTGCGGGTACCGCCAGAGGTGGTCGCACGCGTCGCCGGAGGGCTCGGCGCATCCAGAACCCGGCGTGTGCTCCCACGCCCACCAGTCGTTGTTCCAGTTGCCGCCTTCGACTTGATGCGCGGCGGTGGCCGTGCCCCAGAGAAAGCCGTCGGGAAACGAGATCGCCATGGGCGGGGATGCTAGGCGGCCGTACACTCAGCGCGCGATGACGGCGGCTTTGCCGACCGTCAGCGCAGGAGCCGGAGCCTGCGACGGCGACCAGAGGAGTGACGTGAGCGTGCTCGAGGAGATCCTCGCCGCCAAACGCGCCGAGCTCGCGCTGCTCCAGGAGTCCGAGGCGCGCGACACGCTCCGGCGTGCCGCCCTCGACGCGCCGCCGGCGCGCGACTTCGCCGGCGCGCTGCGCCGTCCCGACGGGCGCCTCGCCGTCGTCGCCGAGATCAAGCGGCGGTCGCCGTCGAAGGGCGAGCTGGCGCCCGGCCTCGACCCGGGCGTCTTCGCGAAGGCGTACGAGACGGGCGGGGCCGCCGCGCTCTCCGTGTTGACGGACCGGCCGTTCTTCGGCGGATCCGTCGACGATCTCCAAGCGGCCCGGGCCAAGGTCGAGATCCCCGCTCTCCGCAAGGACTTCACGATCGACGAGACGCAGGTCTACGAGTCTCGGGCGGTCGGGGCTGACGCCGTGCTCCTCATCGTCGCCGCCCTCGACGACAATGCACTGCTCGCCGGCCTCCGCGAGCTTGCCGAGGAGGTCGGCATCGTCGCGCTGGTCGAGGTGCACGACGACGCCGAGCTCGACCGTGCCCTCGCCGCCGGCGCCACCATCATCGGGGTGAACGCGCGCGACCTCGGGACGTTCGGTGAGGACCTCGGCGTGAGTGAGCGGCTCGCCGATCGCATCCCCGGCGATGTCGCAGCCGTCGCAGAGAGCGCGATCCGCGCTCCCGCGGACGCCGGGCGCATGGCCGAGGCCGGGTACGACGCCGTCCTCGTGGGCGAGGCACTCGTGCGCAGCGACAATCCGCCCGCGCTCGTGCAGGCGATGAGCCGGTATTCGGTCCGACCGAGGAGGTAACCGGTGGCTCGTATCGTCCTGTCGGAGGATCAGCTGCCGACCGCGTGGTTCAACGTGCTGCCGGTGATGCCCGAGCCGTTGCAGCCGCCGCTGCATCCCGTGACTCGCGAGCCGGTCGGGCCCGACGACCTTGCACCGTTGTTCCCGATGGGTCTCATCGCCCAAGAGGTATCGACCGACCAGTGGATCGACATCCCGGGCGAGGTGCTCGACATCCTGCGTCTGTGGCGCCCGACGCCGCTCGTGCGCGCCGAGCGCCTCGAAGCAGCGCTCGCCACACCGGCGCGCATCTATTACAAGGACGAGTCGATCTCACCCGCCGGGTCGCACAAGCCGAACACGGCCGTCGCGCAGGCGTTCTACAACAAAGCCGAGGACGCACAGCGGCTCACCACCGAAACGGGCGCGGGGCAATGGGGCAGCGCGCTGGCGTACGCGTGCGCGCAGTTCGGGCTCGACTGCAAGGTCTACATGGTGCGGGCGTCGTACGACCAGAAGCCGTACCGCAAGATCCTGATGGAGACATGGGGGAGTGAAGTCGTCCCGTCACCGGTCGACCAAGCGGACCATCCCGGGTCGCTCGGCCTCGCGATCAGCGACGCCGTGCGCGACGCCGTGAGCCGCGACGACACGCATTACTCGCTCGGCTCGGTGCTCAACCACGTGCTGCTGCACCAGACGGTGATCGGGCTGGAAGCGAAGGAGCAGTTGTCGCTGGCCGGCGACGTACGGCCTGACGTCGTCATCGGCTGTTGCGGTGGCGGGTCGAACCTGAGCGGCATCGCGCTGCCGTTCGTCCCCGACGAAGGCGTGCGGCTCGTCGCCGCTGAGCCGTCGTCGTGCCCGACGCTCACCGAGGGCGCGTTCGACTACGACTTCGGGGACACCGCGGGCATGACGCCCCTGATGGCGATGTACACGCTCGGCCACGAGTTCGTGCCGCCGCCCATCCATGCCGGCGGGCTGCGCTATCACGGCGACGCGCCGATCGTGTCGAGCCTGGTCCGGAGCGGCCGCATGGAGGCGATCGCCTACCCGCAGGGGAAGACGTTCGAGGCGTCGATCCAGTTCGCCAACGCCGAGGGCAAGCTCCCGGCTCCCGAGACGGGGCACGCCATCCGGGCCGTGATCGACGAGGCGCTCGCCGCGAAAGAGACGGGGGAGGAGCGCGTGATCCTGTTCAATTTCAGCGGCCACGGCCTCCTCGACCTGTCCGCATACGACGACTATCTCCACGGCCGTCTCATCGACTCGTAGTCGCTGTCGCGGACGCCGACCGTCCACCAACTCCCGGGTCCGGTGCGCTACCTATAGAGAGGTAGCGAA
>DATFPZ010000020.1:0-3861 GCA_035264545.1 Acidimicrobiia bacterium | reverse complement strand
TGGGCCGCGTTCGGGGTCCGCTCGGCCCAAGGCCTCGTGTCCGGCAACACCGAGGACGTCGCGACCGAGGCGCGTCTGCGCATGGCCCTCCACGGTGACCGCCGCACCCGGCGCGCGCCGGGGCTCGAGGTCGCCGTGCGCGACGCCGTCGCGGTGCTCCGAGGGATCGTCGACCCCGAGGTCCGCGACGTCGCCGTCAAACTGGCCGAGCGCACCGACGGCGTGAAGAAGGTCGACGACCGGATGGACGAGATCCGCCCCCGCCTCGACCCGCCGCACGCCTGAGCGATCCGCTATCCGGTTTGGCGTCACGTACATGCCACAGAGGCATGTAGAGGACGCCAAAAGGGTGTGCGTCAGGCGAACAGGTCCACCGGCTGCTGATCGATCGGGACGTCGCCGGCTTCGGACACCTTGAACTCACCGTTCCCGAACGTGATCGCCGTCCGCCGCGCCGTCGTCGGGCAGCATTCCGGTGACTCCTCGTCGGCGGAGTAGTCGACGATCGTCGTCCCGTCGAGCGCGACCGATCCCTTGTGGAGGCCTTGGCGGTGCGCGGCCACCCCGAGCGGCTGGCCCTGCTCGTACGTGACCACGTCGTACGCCTCGAACTGGCCCGTGCCGCCCGAGCGGTAGCCCACGAGCAGCTCGGGCCGGCCGTCACCCGTCACGTCGGCGGCCTTCACCGCGACGTTGGCGAACAGGGGGTCCGGACGCTCGGGGAGGCCCAATGCGACATCCCACCCGCCGTCGGGCATCGACTTGGAACGCACCCGGATGCGGACGTGCCACACCTGCTCCCCCGTGCCGTTCCCGGGGAGCGCGTCGACGGTCCACAGCGCATTGCCTCCCGCCATCATGACGATCTCGCACTGACCGCCGGGAGTTTCGAGGTACGTCCGGCACGCCAACTCGGGGTCGATCTGGCGGGTGTCGGGGTTCGACGGCGCTTCGAGCTGCGTCCCCTTCGACGTCACCCGGTCGCCGACCTGCAATCCCGTCGACGCGCCGGCGGTAGTCGTCGGCGCGGACGCCGTTGTCGTCGTCGGTGACGACTTCTCGTTGTCGTCGGTCCCGCCGCAGGCAGCGACCACGAATGCGATGACTGCCCCCGAGATGATCAGCCGGGTTTGCATGCGCCCGAAGCTAGCCGCGGCCCTCGCCTACCCTCGTGACCCCGATGGACGCTCCCACCCGAACCTCGGCGCACGCGACGCGCGCGCCGGAGCGCCTGCCGCTTGTCCCGTGGCGCGAGGTCGTGCTCCCGTGGCTCGTATCCCGCATTTACTCAGTGGCGCTCATCGTCGGCGCGGCATCGATCGGCCACGGCGGCATACGCGCGACGGGCTTCGCGAAATGGGACGGCCAGTGGTACCTCGCGATCGCCCGGTTCGGCTACGGCCCCGAGCCCGTCGAAGGAGTGCAGACCCGCTGGCCGTTCTTCCCCGGCTTCCCGGCCGTGGTCCGCGCCGTTCGCGAGGTCGGGCTTCCCGACCGCGGCACCGTGGTCGTGCTGAACCAGCTGATCTTCCTGATCGCGCTGGCCGGCGTCTGGCGCATCGCCCGCCGCTACACGAATGCCCGCCCCGCCCGTCTCGCGGTGTGGTCGCTGGCGCTGTTCCCGGGCGCGTTCCTGTTCTCGATGGTGTACCCGTCGGCGATCTGGCTCGCGGTCTCGGTCTGGGCGTTCATTCTCGTGGACGAACGCCACGACCTTGCGGCCGCGGCTCTCGTCACCGGAGCCGCGCTGGTCAGACCGAACGGCATCGTCCTCGCGGTCGCGCTCGTGTTCGTGCTGCGCTCGTGGCGCCGGGCGGTGCTGGTGTGCGCACCGTCGGTGGTTGCGGTCGCGCTGTGGTGCATCGCGTGTTACCACTGGACGGGCGACGCGCTCGTGTTCCTGTCGTCGAAGGAGGGATGGCCCGAGGTCACGGTGAAGGCGTTCGCGCTCGCGCCGTGGCGATACGACTACGCGTTCCCCCACCTGTTCCTGGCGCTGGCGGCGGTGGGCGCGCTGTTCCTCGTTCGCCGGCGGTTGCCCGTCGCATGGACCGTCTTCACCGTGCTGTACCTGTTGCCGTCGCTCGGGCTCGGCATGGTGGGCCTCGGCCGCTATGCGAACGAGTGCTTCCCGCCGTTCGTCGCCGCCGGCGAGCTGCTCGACCGCGTTCGCCGGTGGGTGCGAGTCGCCGCCTTCGGCGCCGCCGTGGCCGGCCAGGCGCTGTGCGCGTGGTGGGTGATCCACCAGCACTACATCCCGTGACGCCAACGAGGCGACCGGCCAGCGGTGCTGCTCAACCTTGCTGCAGCGTCGCCGGCCGGCAGAGCATCTGCTGGCCACCGCTTGCCAGCAACCGCCCGTCGGCGGACCACACGGACACCTCGCTCGAGACCAGCCCGTCGCGCGCTATCGGCGACCGGCACTCGGCGAGCAGCCACGACGTCTCGGGCGCGCGAGCGTGGAACCGCGCGGTGACGTCGAGGCTGGGCGCGTAGTACGGCAGGTCGTTCGTGTAGGCGCGCACGGCAGCGGGCCATCCGAGCGTGTCGACGAGCAGCAGCGCGCGCCCGGCGTCGACGAACGGGTCGTCGAACGTGTCGCGCGGCAGGTAGCGGTACCACGAGAGAAAGGCCGGGTCGCCGGGTTCGCGCGTCTCCCAGCGATCCGCCGGCAGCCAGTCCAACGGCCGCTGCTCGAAATTGCTCCAGAACGCGTGGTACGGCCCGCGCTCTTGCCCCGCCATGAGCTGCTCGACGTTCGGAAGCCCGTCCGGGGCCGCGACCGCCGGCATCGGCGCCGCGTCGTGCTCGAGCCCGTCGACGTCGCCCACGACCCAGGCCTGCGCCTCGAGGATCGACTTGCCCCCCTGGGTCATCGACACCGCGACCGACGCCGCCCGCCGCGAGCCTCGAATCGTGCGGACGTCGAGGTCGACGGCGTCGAAGTCGGCGACGCCCAGGTAGTGGCACGAGAACGTGGCCGGCCGCCGCAGCGACGTGTGCGCGCCCGCAGCCCGGAGCGCGATGACGGCGAGGTAGCCGCCGTTGGGCCCCCAGATCTCCCAGTCCCGTGAAAGATGGGCCCGGTACCGGCCGTCCGAGCCTTCGATCTCGGTGTCGGTCGCCAAGTCACCCATCGGCCTCATCCTCACCCGCGACGAGGCACCCCTGCAGGCATTAACAGACTGCCGTCAGAGTTCGAGCGTGTTGCTCTCCGCGACGCGCGCCCGCCGGATCGCCTTGGCCTTCGTGCGCAAGAGCACGTCGCGGGGCGCCCGGGCGATCATGTCCGTGAAGCGCGTCACTTCGTCCGCCAGCTCGTCGACCGGCACCACACTGGAGACCAGGCCGAGCGTTTTCGCTTCCTCCGCATCGACCACGCGTCCCGTGAAGCACAGTTCCCGCGCCAGACCACCCCCCACGAGGTCGTGCAGCGGGCCGTAGACGACGTCGCCGAACTCGATCTCGGGGTGGGAGAAGCGCGCCGTCTCGGCTGCGACGCGTACATCGGACATGACGGCGAGGTCGAATCCACCCGCGATAGCCGGTCCGTTGACGGCGGCGACGAGCGGCAGCGGGAACCGGAGCACCGTGGCATGGAACCGGTCGCTCGACGCCCACAGCCGATCGGTCAGCTCGGGCTGCTGGAACTCGCGCAGGTCGAAGCCGGCGCTGAAGACTTCGCCGGCTCCCGTGATGACGACCGTCTTGACCGCTTCGTCGCCGGCGAGGTCGTCGAGCGCGTCCGACATCTCGTCGCGGACCGCGATCGACAATGCGTTCTTCTTGTCGGCCGGTTGAGCATCAACGTGACGACGCCTTCCTTCGGCGCCGATCGCAGCACTGGCCGGTCGCTCATGT
>DATFPZ010000019.1:0-3515 GCA_035264545.1 Acidimicrobiia bacterium | reverse complement strand
CGTTCGAGTCGCTCCGTTACGGCGCGTTCATGAAGATGACAGCCAGGCCCGAGAAGCGCACGGCCAAGCTCACCGCAGACATCCAGCGGACGCTGGAGCGCATCAAGCAGGCGGCCGAAGGCTCGGCGTGAGCCGGTAGCCTCGCTGTCGTGAGGCTCAGGCGGCGTCAAGCACGCGGGTTCAAGTACTCGCGCTGGGACGGGACCCAGACCGGCTTCGACCTCGATGCCGACGCCCTGCTCGAGGAGATGTCGGACGACCTCCTTTACCACGGCGACTTGAACGCGGCCTTGCGCCGGCTCATGCAGCAGGGCTTCCGTGACCGCAACGACGATGAACTCATGGGTCTCCGCGAGATGCTCGAGCGGTTGCGGCAACGCCGGCGGGAGGAGCTGGAGCGGCGCGACCTCGGTGGCGTCTACGACGACATCGCCGAGAAGCTCAACGAGGTCACCGACCAGGAGCGCGCCGGGATCGACCGACGTGTCGACGAAGCGCAGCAGTCGGGTGACCGGCGGCGGCAAGAGATCGTCGATGACCTCGCGAAGCAGCGCCGGCAGCAGCTCGACGAGCTCCCGCCCGACCTCGCCGGACGCGTGCAGGCCCTCCAGAACTACGACTTCATGGACGACGCCGCCCGCCAGCGGTTCGAGGAGCTCATGGACGAGCTGCGTCAGCAGCTGCTCGAGAGCTACTTCAACCAGCTCTCAGAAGGCATGCGCGACGTGTCGCCGGAGCGGATGCAGCGTATGAAGGACATGCTCGCCGAGCTCAACCAGATGCTCGAGCAGCGCGAGCGGGGCGAAGAGCCCGACTTCAAGGGATTCATGGACAAGTACGGCGACTTCTTCCCGGGGGACCCGCAGACGCTCGACGAGCTGCTCGAGCAGATGGCGCAGTCGATGGCGCAGATGCAGCAGCTGCTGAACTCGATGACGCCCGAGCAGCGCGCCCAGCTCCAGGGGCTCGCGCAGTCGCTGCTCGAGGACCTCGACCTGCGCTGGCAAGTCGACGAGCTCGCGCGCAACCTGCAGAACGCGTTCCCGAACATGCCGTGGAACCGCAGCATGAACTTCTCGGGTGACGACCCGATGCAGCTCGGTCAGGTCCCCGGTCTGCTCGACATGCTCGGCAACATCGACGACCTGGAGCACCTCCTCCAGTCGGCGACGCAGCCCGGCGAGCTCGCCGAGGTCGACATCGACCAGGCCCGCGACCTGCTCGGCGACGACGCCGCCCGGTCACTCGAGCGCCTCCGCGAGCTCGCCCGCATGCTCGAGGAGGCCGGCCTCATCGAGCAGCGCGAGGGTCGCCTGGAGCTCACTCCGAAAGGCATCCGTGCCATCGGCAACAAGGCGCTCGGCGACCTGTACCGCAAGCTGCTCAAGGACCGCGCCGGCCGCCACGAGATCGAGCGCTCCGGCGTCGGCAACGAGCGCGCGTTCGAGCACAAGCCCTACGAGTTCGGCGATCCGTTCCACCTCAATGTCGAGGAGACGGTCAAGAACGCCATCTGGCGCCGCGGCGGCGGCACCCCGGTTCGCCTCGCACCCGGCGACTTCGAGGTCGAACGCACCGAGCTCCTCACCCGCTCATCCACCGTGCTGCTCCTGGACGTGTCGCTCTCGATGCCGATGCGCGACAACTTCTTGTCGGCCAAGAAGGTCGCTATGGCGCTGCACGCCCTCATCACGACCAAGTTCCCGCGTGACTACTTCGGGCTCGTGAGCTTCGGGCGCGTCGCCCGCGAGGTGAAGCCCGAGCTCCTGCCCGAGATGTCCTGGGACTTCGAGTGGGGCACGAACATGCAGCACGCGCTCATGCTCGCCCGGAAGCAACTCGCGCGCGAGGGCGGGACCAAGCAGGTGATCATGGTCACCGACGGCGAGCCCACCGCCCACATCGAGGGCGGCGAGGCCTACTTCCAGTACCCGCCATCGCCAGTGACGATCGAGGAGACGCTCAAGGAAGTCATGCGCTGCACCCGCGAGGGCATCCGCATCAACACCTTCATGCTCGACGAGAGCTACTACCTCCGCAGCTTCGTCGAGCGCATGATGCGTATGAACAAAGGACGAGCGTTCTTCACGACCGCCGACACCCTCGGCGACTACGTCCTCGTCGACTTCCTCGAACAGAAGCGCGAAACCCGCCGCGCCAGCTGAGGCCTTGGGCGGCCACCGCCGGGTCATCGTCGGCGGGGCCCACCCACCCACCTCCGGCGTCTCGCTGCGCTCGCCGCCGAACCCCGCCGACGACGCCCGTCGGCGTCCGCCTCCCTTGCGCGCTGTCGCGTCCTCTAATTCCCGAGGGCAAGCTGGTACGCGTCCAGCGTCCTGTCGTCGAACGCCACGAAGCGGATGACGTCGACGTCGGTGTCGGCCTCCTGGCAGGTGCGGACGGCGATGGCGGTGGCGGCGTCGAGCGGGTAGCCGTAGATGCCGGTCGAGATGGCCGGGAAGGCGACGGAGCGGGCGCCAAGCTCGTCCGCGACTGCCAGCGAGCGGCGGTAGGCGGAGGCGAGCTGGTCGGGCTCGCCGGCGTCGCCGCCGTGCCAGACGGGGCCGACGGCGTGGATGATCCAGCGGGCGGGGAGACGGAAGCCGGGGGTTGCCTTGGCGTCGCCGGTGGGGCAGCCGCCGAGGTCGGCGCAGGCGGCGTCGAGGTCGGGGCCGGCGGCGGCGAAGATCGCCCCGCAGACGCCCCCGCCCCGGGCGAGGCCCGAATTGGCGGCATTCACGATCGCGTCGACGGTCTCCCGGGTGATATCACCCTGCACCGCTGCGAGCGTCGTCGCCACAAAAGCCGAGCATAGGGCCGGCGATACCCGCCAGAAACGGGACGAATCGGACCGGCCTCGGGCACATTTCCCCTTGCGCCATCGGCCCGGACGGGTCAGAGTGGCACTGTTGTAATTACATCGGCGTCATTCCCGGGTCGGGCGGGCCCACCCCGGAGTGACAGACCAGAGGGGGATGGCCGATGCGAGAGATCGTCCGAACAGAGAGCCTGGGGGCCCGTCCCGCGGCGGCGAACGGCGGACCCGAGGAGCGTCGCTGGCAGGAGCAGGCCAACTGCCTGGGGGTCGACCCCGACCTCTTCTTCCCCGAGCGCGGTGCCTCCACCAAGGAGGCCAAGGCGGTGTGCCGGGGCTGCGAGGTGCGCGTGGAGTGCCTCGAGTACGCCCTGAGCCACGGCGAGAAGTTCGGCATCTGGGGCGGCTTGTCGGAGCGTGAGCGCCGCCGGGTCCGCCGCCAGCGGGCGCTCGAGCGCCAGCGCCGCGCCCTCACCGCCTGACACCCGGCCGACCGGCCAACCTGCTCACGGGCAACGTTCTTCGAGCCGGGCTTCGATCGTCCGGTCGTCGTCGAGGTGGGCGCGCCGGCGGAACGACGGGCCGCAGTCGTCGAGGGCGGCCCGGGGGAGCAGGCCCACCAGCTCGATCCGATCCAGGTCCGCGCCCTCGGCGCGCGCCTGCCTCGCCACCTCGGCGCAGGCCTCCTCGAGCCCGGTGG
>DATFPZ010000018.1:0-9184 GCA_035264545.1 Acidimicrobiia bacterium | reverse complement strand
GGACGGCGTGCGAGGCATCGACGCCTACCGCGAAGTCTGGCCGCCGTTCTTCGAATGGCAACGACGAGGCGCCACGTTCGAGATCGTCTCGCTCGACGTCACCGCCGGCGACGATGTCGCGTTCGCGTACGCTCTGCTTCGCTGCGGGACCGCCGAAGAGCACGAGCGCGATCCTGACAACCGCCTGCGCCTCTCGCTCGGCCTCCGGAAGGAGAACGGCCGTTGGGTCGTGTCGCACGAGCATCACTCTTTTCCGTCGCCGTAGGCACAGAGACCGCAACGACAGAGGAGGCATGGATGAGCGAGCACACGACCGGCACCCGAGAGGAGTGGCAGGCCGCGCGTGACGCGCTACTCGCGCGTGAGAAGGAGCTCACCCACCGCAACGAAGAGCTCGCGCGGGAGCGGCAGGAGCTGCCCTGGGTCCCCGTCGAGAAGGAGTACAGCTTCGAGACCGACGAAGGCACCAAGACCCTCCCCGAGCTCTTCGCCGGGCGCTCGCAGCTCCTCATCTACCAATTCATGTTCGGCCCTGCGTACGAGGCCGGCTGCCCTGTGTGCTCGTCGATCGCCGACAACATCAATCCCAACGTCCCCCACGTCAATGCGCGCGACGTGACCATGATCTGCGTCTCACGGGCGCCGCTCGAGAAGCTGCAGGCGTACAAGCAGCGCATGGGATGGAGCTTCGACTGGGTCTCCAGTCACGGAAGCGACTTCAACTTCGACTTCGGGTTCTCGTACACCGATGAGCAGGTGCGATCCTTCGTCGGGGGCGAGCTACCTCCGGTGATTTCCGAGGTCTCGGCCGCGTGCGGGACGGACCCGGCCGGTTACATGACGGAGGCCCCCGGTCTGAGCGCGTTCGCCCTCTCCGCCGGGGTCGTCCACCACACGTACGCGACCACCGCCCGCGGGCTCGAACCCCTCATGGGCTTCTACTTTCTGTTGGACCGCGCTCCGATGGGACGGAACGAGGGCGATCCGCCGGAGTTCTGGTTCCGGCGCCACGACGAGTACTAGGAGCGGGCACCGAACGGTGCGTTCGCTCACGCCCAGCCGTGGGCGCGGATGAGCGCGGCGACCTCCTGACCGGTCTTGGGGCCATAGGTGCGGGCGCCGGTCGGGAGCTCCTGGCGGACGTCTTCGAGCTCCTGGCGGGTGAAGTCGCACTTCGCCGGCGCGGTCGACTTGATCTTGTAGATGCGCGCCGACGTCTTGCCGAGGATCTTCTCCTTCACCGCCGGGGTCAGCGCCGGGTAGCCGAACTGCTCCTGGAACTGCGGGGTGATCTCGAACGCCCGGAACGCCTGGATCTGGTCCTGGGGTGAGCCGTACCAGATCGAGTCCGTTCCCCACACCACCCGGTCAGGACCGAACTGCTTGAGCAGCTTGCCGAGCACGTGCGCGGCCTGGGTGGGATCGCTCATGACCGACCGCCAGGTCGAGCCGAGCTCGGGGTAGACGTTGCTGTCTTTGCCGATGCCGTTCTCCATCGCCGTCTTGATGAGCCGGTTGACGCCGACGTCGGCGGTGGCGTCGGTGTAGGGGCCTTCCTGGTCCTCGGGCTCGTAGCCGGAGTGGTAGATGATGAACTTGATGTCGGGGTTGGCCTTGGCGGCCGGTCCGACGTCGACCGGTGACGCGTACGGCCGGTTGTTCCCGCCGACCAGTCCGAAGCCCTTGTGCACGGCGATGATCTTCGGTCCGACGGCGCGCACGTTCTCGATGAAGGCCTTCCCGCCCTGCGTGATGCTCGGGTCGTGGTCGTCCAGCCACCACGGCGGTCCGCCCGCGTGCGTGTACACCTTCCAGGCGATGACCTTGTGGTCCTTGCGCACCTTCGCCATCTCTTCCCGCTGCGCGCTCGCGTCGCCGATGCTCGGGAACGTCTGGCCCTGCACGAGCACGCGTCCTCGCCCGCACAGCTCCGTCATGATCGTTTTCACGAGCTCCATGTCGTCGATCGACAGCGGGTTGCCGTCGCCCGGGATCGGGATCGCCGACATCACCACCTTCGACGTGTCGCTCTTGAGGAACATCTCCTCGATGACGTGGTCGACCGAGAAGCACGCCCGCGGATCCGACTCGCCGCATCGCTGCTGCGGGAACAGCGTCGCGATGCCCAGCCCGCCCGGCTGCGAGAGGTCGTAGTTGAGGTAGTGCACCTGCACGTCGAAGATGAGCTCGTTGCCGGCGATCGCCGCGCGCGCGGCGGCGAGGTCGCCGGCGGCGTCGGGGTGCAGCAGGTAGCGGCCGCCGGCCGCGCCGGCGCGCGCCGCCCGAGCCGTCGCGTCCAGGGTCAGCAGCATGAGCGCGGCGCCGCTGACCGAGCGCAGGAACCGTCGCCGGCTCACGCCCAGCCGCCGGGCCTGGGTGTCCGCCGCCTCGTGGGTCCGGCGGATCGTTTCGGCCTCGATCGCGGTCATCGGCGGCGGGACATACTCGCCGTTCGAGCACGGACCGAGCTTGATGGGTAGCTCGAGGTCGGAGTCGTGACCGTCGTCGCCCATCGGGCCCCCCTTCTGAGTCGACGGCGGCAACCATACGCTCGGCGACGCGTTTTTTCACGCCGCGTGCAAGAGCGTTCCTGGGTAGCGTTCGCCGGCGTGGCGCGGGTGGAGCTGGCGGTCGGTGACCTCGTGTTCGACGCACGGGCGGACGGGCCGGCCGACGGCGAGCTCGTGCTCCTGCTGCACGGTTTCCCCCAGACGTCACTCTCGTGGCGGCACCAGCTCGGCGCCCTGGCCGCTGCCGGCTACCGGGCCGTCGCACCCGACCAGCGCGGCTACTCGCCGGGCGCCCGACCCGCCGACGTGGGGGAGTACCGCGTCGAGCGGCTGGTCGGCGACGTCCTCGGCTTCGCGGACGAGCTCGGCGTCGAGCGGTTCCACCTCGTCGGCCACGACTGGGGCGGCGCCCTGGCGTGGCAGGTGGCGGGCCGGCATCCCGAGCGGCTTCGCACGGTGACGTCGGTCTCGACCCCGCACCCGGGCGCGTTCCGGCGGTCGATCCAGGACGGGGAGCAGCGCGACAAGTCGAGCTACATCCTCTTCTTCCGCAGCCCCGAGGCCGAGCCGTTCTTCCTCGACAACGACGCCGCCGGCCTGCGGGCGCTCTACAGCGCTAGCGGACTGGCCGAAGACGCGGTCGAGGAGTACGTGCGCGTGTTGACGCAGCCGGGCGCGATGACCGGGGCGCTCAACTGGTACCGCGCCGCCGACCTCGGCCTCGTCGAGGGACTCGGCCCGATCACGACGCCGACGATGTACGTATGGAGCACCGACGACCCTGCATTGGGAAGGGAGGCGGCAGAGGCAACGGCCGCGCAGGTCGAAGGTCCGTACCGGTTCGAGGTCTTCGAGGGCGTGAGCCACTGGATCCCCGAAGAGGCGCCGGACGCGCTGAACGCGATCCTGCTCGAGCACCTCGACGGCGCGTCGAACCCGCGGTGAGCCGTACCAGGCGCGTTGCCCTCGTTGCCGGCTGTGTGGCTGCTGCCGCGGCGGCCGGCGCCGGTGCGGTGGTCGTCACCCGCCGCATGCGCGCCGCTCGTCGTCGCGAGCTACCACCGCCGCAACCGGAGGAACCGGCGCCGCTCTCGGCAGTCGCGCCCGTCGTCGATGCGCCGGTGGTCGCCGCCGGCCACGACCGGCGTGATGCGCCGGCGCCGCGTCCCCGAGGCGGGCGCCCGAACGGCGTCGCCGTGATTGCGGCCGTCGTCGTCACGCTGGCCGCGTCCGCGGGCGCCGCCGCGGTGGTCGCCGTCCGCCGCGACAGCGGTGGAGGGGGAGGGCGCGCCGAGCCACCGGCGATCTTGCCGGAGTCAACTGCCGCCGCGGCGGTGGCCGCGCCCTTCGAGGGCTGGGTCGATCCGGCGTCGGCCGGCCGGCCATACGTCGGCGCGACGATCCCGGGCGTCCTCACGTTTCGGGGCAACCCGACGCGCACGTACTACGGGCGGGGACCAATGCCGAGCGCGCCGCACCCGATCTGGCGGTATCCGGGGGCGGCGATGTGCTCGGTCTCCGAGGACCGGGGCGAGTTGTCGAACTGGTGCGGGACGGGCTGGACCGGCGAGCCGGCCGTGTTCGAACAGGACGGCCGGACGTGGCTCGTGTTCGGCGCCTACGACCGCGCCGTCCATTTCGTCGACGCGGCGACAGGGGAGGACATCCTGCCGCCGTTCCCGACCGGCGACCTCATCAAGGGGTCGGTCACGATCGATCCGAACGGGTTCCCGCTCGTGTACTTCGGGTCGCGTGACGGCTTCTTCCGGGTGCTCGCCTTCGACCGGGCGCAGCCGACAGAGCTCTGGCGGCTCTCTGCGAGCGACGTGTCGCCGACGAAGTGGAACGACGACTGGGACGGCAGCAGCCTCGTCCTCGGCGACTACCTCTTCGAGGGGGGCGAGAACAGTCAGGTGCACGTCGTGAAGCTCAACCGCGGCCGGGCACCCGACGGCACGGTCTCCGTTGCGCCGTCCCTGGTATGGAACGCGCCCGGATGGGATGACGAGCTCCTCGCCGCCGCCGACAACGAGGTCTCGATCGAGAGCTCGGTCGCGATCTCGGGCGACACGCTCTACTTCGCCAACTCCGGCGGGCTCGTGCAGGGCTGGGACATCTCCGGGTTGCGCACCGGGACGGGGCTCCCGCAACGAGTGTTCCGGTTCTGGACCGGTGAGGACACCGACGCGTCCCTGGTTGTCGACGATCAGGGCATGTTGTACGTCGGCTCGGAGTGGGAGAAGCACCGGCCGCGGGCAGCCGAGGTCGGCCAGATGATGAAGCTCGACCCGCATCGTGCCGACAACCCGCTCGTTTGGTCCCACAAGGACGAGGGCCCCGACAAGTCGGGCGTGTGGGGGACCCCGGGCGTCACCGGCGACCTGGTGATCTTCACCACCTACTCCGGGCGCGCCCTCGGCATCGACCGCACGACGGGCGCGGTCCGCTGGGAGAAGCGGCTGCCGGCGCCGCTCATGGGGTCGCCGTCGATCGTGGACGGGATCTGGCTCCAGGGCGACTGCGGCGGCGTCCTCCACGCCTACGACGTGCGCGACACGAGCGTCGACCCGCCCGAGCTGTGGCAGGTGCCGCTGGGCAGCTGCATCGAGTCGACCCCGGCGGTCTGGAACGGCCGCGTCTACATCGGGACCCGCGGCGGGTTCGTCTACGGAATCGGCGACGGATAGGCGGCGTCTGCCCTGGTCAACGGCCTGTGCAGGCACCATCCCCGTAGCTGTCACACCCCGTCCGCACAATGGCTGCATGAGCATCCTGATCGTGATCGTCGCCGTCATCGCCGGCCTCGGGGCGGGTGGCGCGCTCGCCGCCCACCTCCTCCGACAGCAGCGGGCCACCTCGGGCGAGCTGCTGGAGCGCCTGGTCACCACCAACCAGGCCGTCTTCGGGGCCGAGCGGGACCGCACCACGGCCGAGCTCGACGGCAAGAAGTCATTGATCGACCAGCAGCTCGAGGCGATGGCCGGGCGGCTCGACGAGGTGAGCGACCTCGTGCGCGTGTTCGAGGCCGACCGCGACCGGAAGTTCGGCCAGCTCAGCCAGCAGCTGTCGCAGCAGAGCGAGGGGCTCTCGGACCTGTTGCACACGACCCAGAGCCTCCGCGAAGTGCTCGCGAGCCCGAAGACCCGCGGCCGGTGGGGCGAGCGCATGGCAGAGGACGTCCTGCGCCTCGCCGACTTCATCGAGAACGTGAACTACCGGAAGCAGCGTGCCGCCGTGGGCGGCCACGGCATCCCCGACTTCACGTTCTTCCTCCCGAACGACCTCGTCGTGCACATGGACGTGAAGTTCCCGCTCGACAACTACGTCCGGTACGTCGAATCCGATTCGGATCTCGATCGAAAGCGCTACCGCGACGACTTCCTGCGCGACGTCCGGGGCCGTGTGAAGGAGCTCAGCACGCGCGAGTACGTCGACCCGGCCGGGGGAACGGTCGATTTCGTGCTGTTGTTCATCCCGAACGAGCAGCTGTACACGTTCATCCACGAGACGGACGAGGCGATCGTGCAAGATGCGTCGCGCCAGCGCGTCGTCCTCTGCTCGCCGCTGACCCTGCTCGCGGTGCTGGCGTTGATCCGCCAGACGTGCGAGAACTTCCAGCTCGCGCGCCGCTCCGACGAGATCCTCGGCCTGCTCGGGCATTTCTTCGAACAGTGGGAGAAGTTCGTCGGCCAGATGGACACGCTGGGCAAGCGGATCGACAGCACGAGCCGGGAGTACGAGGCGCTCGTCGGGACGCGGAAGCGCATGCTCGAGAAGCGCATCGGTGAGATCAACGCCCTCCGGAACGACAGCCGCGCGCTCGCCTCGGTCGATGAACACGACGAGGACGACGAAGACGACGGGTTCGGAGGTTCGCTCGCCCTCGAGGCGTAGGCGCACCAAGGCCGGCGGTACCATCTGACCGTGATCGCGTTCTTCGTCGCGCTGGCCATCGTCGTCGGCGTGGTCGAGATCACGGTCATCATCCAGGTCGGCCAGTGGATCGGCTTCCTGAACACGGTCGGCCTCCTGCTGCTCGTCTCGCTCGTGGGTGCGTGGCTCGTGAAGCGGCAGGGGCTCGGCGTGATGGCTCGGATCCGAGAGCAGCGGTCGGCCGGGCGGGTCCCCGCCGCCGACGCCTTCGACGGGGCGCTGATCCTCGTGGCGGGGGTCCTCCTGGTGATCCCCGGCTTCGTCACCGACGCGCTCGGGCTCCTGCTCCTGGTGCCGCCGGTCCGCGCCGTCGTGCGGCGCTTCGTGAGTCGGCGAGTGCTGCGGGAAGTCGAGATGGTGCGTTCCAAGCAGTGGACGCGTGCCGACCCACGGCCTCGTCAGTACGTGCCACCGGAGCGCCGGCCACCTCCGCCCCCCACCCCGCTGCCACCCGCCTCGCCGCCTGATCAGTAGCGAGGCGCCTCCTAGCCGAGCCTGAGCAGCTCGGGCGCGACCGGGCAATCGACGCGGCGGCGGAGCGCGTCCGGCGCGTCGAGGCCGGTCGGTCCGGCGATGCGCGCGAAGCGGGTGACGTCCACGAGCTCGACCGGCGTGTGCTCGGCTTGCTGGCGCTCGAGCTCGGCCTGCATGGCCGCGAACAACCGCTCGGGCAGCACGCGACCGACCCCGGCGACGAGCCAGCCGACGGTCCCGGTGGCTGCGAGCGTGTCGAGCAGGTCGGCGACGCCATCGGGGACGATCGCGCAGCTCGGGCCGGCGGCCAACGCCTCCACGAGCAGGTGCGAGGGCTCGAGGGCCGCCGCGTCGATCTCGCTCACGATGCGAACGGGCGCGTCGCGGCGGGCGAGCCGGGCTCGTCGGTGGTCGTCACCCGAACGCCGGCGGATCGCCACCACGTCGAGATCGGGTCGCTCGGCCAGCGCGGCGCCGGCCAGGTCGGGCCAGCCGAGGACTGCGATCGGCTCGTCGTGCGGGAACGGCAGCAACCGGGAGAGGCGGTCGGTGGTGCCGTCCTCGTTGACGAGCTGCCACGCCTCCCACGCTGCGTCCGCAGGGTCCGACGCGGTGAGGACGCGTGCGCACAGCCACCAGAGCGCGCCCGACACGGGATGGTGGGAGACGAGCCGCCGGCACGCGACCACGAGCCCGGCGGGATCGTCGGCGAAGCCGGCGAGGCAGTCGGCTGCTTCCGAGACGAGCGCACTGTCGTCCTCGTCCGACCAGCGGGCGAGGTACCGAAGACGCTCGAACGGCTGCACGAAGTTGACAGTACCCCCGTCCCAAAACGGGGCGGACGGCTACGCGTTGGCGCGCGGCTCCTTGGGGAGACCGAGAACGCGTTCGCCGACGATGTTGCGCATGACCTCGTCGGTGCCGCCGGCGACGCGCATGCCGGGCACGCCGAGCACGAGCTCCCCAAAGGCGTAGGTGCCCCACTCGCCGGTGTCGGCAGTGAGGCGCGGTCCGAGCATGGCCGACAGCATGTCGGCGAGACGCTGGAAGTTCTGTGTCATCGATAGCTTCGCGATCGACATCTCGGGACCGGGCAGCTGCCCAGCACGGATCTTCGCCATGGCGCGTTGGTTCGTGTACCGCGCCACTTGCAGCTTCACGTACGAGTCGGCGAGCTGCTGGCGGACGCGCGGGTCGTCGGCCTGGCCCAGATAGCGCGCCAGCTCGACGAAGCGCGTGAGGCTCGTCGCTCGGTTGCCGATTCCGCCGCCGATGGCGGCACGCTCGTTCATGAGTGTCGTGAGCGCGACGGTCCAGCCTTCGTCGACATCGCCCAGTCGGTGGGAGTCGTGCACGCGGACCTCGTCGAAGAACACCTCGTTGAACGACGCGCCGCCGGTCATCTGGCGCAGTCGCCGCACGGTCACGCCGCGCGCCTTCATGTCCACGAGGAACATCGTCAGCCCCTTGTGCTTGGGCTTGTCGGCCGACGTCCGGGTGATGATCTCGCCGAGGTCGCTCTGCTGCGCGCCCGACGTCCAGACCTTCTGACCGCTGATCACCCATTCGTCCCCGTCCCGGTTGGCGCGGGTCTGGATGCCGGCGAGGTCCGATCCCGCGGCCGGCTCCGAGAACAGCTGGCACGCGACGAGGTCACCGCGGTACAGGGCACGCAGGTACCGCTCCTTCACCTCTGGGATGGCGTGGGCGAGGATCGTCGGCGCGACCATCCCGAGGCCGACGGAGAACGGCGCGACGCTCGGGATCGCGTAGTTGGACTGCACCTCTCCGTACGCACGCTGATACGCGGCGTCGAGCGCGCGGCCCCCGTACTCCTCCGGACCGGTGATCCAGCCGAAGCCGGCGTCGAACTCCTTGGCCTTCCACTCCTTGGCCGCGCGGAGCTCCTCGGCTTCCTCCTCCGGCGTCTTCTCGTCGAGGATGCCGACCCGGTCGGGTCCCTCCCCCCAGACGAACTTCTGCTCGGACCGCGGCTCGGCGTTCGCGTCCAGAAAGCCCTTCGCCTCCGCCACGAAGTCCTCAAGTGCGATGCCGTTCATCGGTGCCCTCCTGCGGCCGTACCGGCCGGACTTGACCGATCGGTCAAGCGAGCATCGTAGGCGGCGGCGATCGTCAGCGTGACGCTCCCGGCTTCCGATACGTCGTCTCGGCGCGCACCGGAGCGAACACGTCCTCCAGCGCCCGGAGGGCGTCGTCGACGCGCAGCAGGTGCGCGAATCGCCCTTGCACCTTCAGCGTCCCGGCTC
>DATFPZ010000017.1:0-6694 GCA_035264545.1 Acidimicrobiia bacterium | reverse complement strand
CGACCCTCAGGGCGCCGTGTTCACGGCAAGTAGGTTCTACCCCGAAGCACTATGACGCTCGTCGATCTCGAACCAGCAGCGCGACGACTGGGCGACCTCGTCGGCGGCATTCCCGAAGAGCTGCTCGACGCCCCGACGCCGTGCCCCGCGTACACGGTCGGCGACCTCGTGGATCACGTCGCCGGGACGGCGCTCGCCTTCAGGGGAGCCGCTGTCAAGGACCAAGGCGATGCCACGTCGCACGGGCCGTCGGGCGACGCGTCACGGCTCGGCGGCGACTGGCGAACCCGGATCCCGCGCGACCTCGCGGCCTTGGCCGACGCGTGGCGCGATCCGTCCGCATGGACCGGAATGACCAAGGCGGGTGGCGTCGAGCTGCCCAGCGAGGTGGCCGGGCTCGTCGCGCTGGACGAGCTCGTGGTCCACGGCTGGGACGTCGCCCGAGCCACCGGGCAGACATACGACTGCGATGCCCCCTCGCTCGAAGCCGTGCACGACTTCGTGTCGCAATTCTCCGAACCAGGGCAGGAAGAGATGCGCGCGGGGCTGTTCGGGCCGGTGGTCGAGGTACCCGAGGACGCGCGGTTGCTCGATCGCGTCATCGGGCTCACCGGCCGTGACCCGGCCTGGTCGCCGCGCTGAGCACGATCGCGATCAGACGGGCGGAGCCGGGCGAGTGCGAGGCCTTGTCGGACCTGGCGCTGCGGTCGAAGGCGCATTGGGGATATGACGCCGACTTTCTCGCCGCGTGCCGGGCCGAGCTGACGGTCGAACCCGCTGACGTCGAGCGCCTCCGCGTCACCGTCGCAGAGGAATCCGGAGCGATCGTCGGCTTCTACGCCCTTGGCGGAGGACCGCCAGAGGGTGTGCTGTGCCTCTTGTTCGTCGAGCCGGACGGGTACGGCGCGGGCGTGGGCAGGATGCTCTGGCAGGACTGCGTTGCGACCGCGGCGCGGATCGGGCTCTCCCGGATCCGGATCGAAAGCGACCCGTTTGCCGAAGGCTTCTACACGGT
The DNA here is from genome assembly GCA_035264545.1 of Acidimicrobiia bacterium. GTDB lineage: Bacteria > Actinomycetota > Acidimicrobiia > IMCC26256 > JACDBD01 > JALZAA01. The sequence goes on along the minus strand of DATFPZ010000017.1, from coordinate 5,679 downwards.
GATGGGCGCGACCCGCGTCGGCGACGTGCAGTCGCAGTCGATCCCGGATCGCCGCCTGCCGCTGCTCAGCTTCGACATGGGCCAGGTGCCGATCGAGCTGCGGCCGGTGGCGGACCTGGCGAGGGACATCGGGTTGGTCCTCGCAGAGCTTCGCCGTGACGTCCGGGTGCTCGCGCCGGGTGTCGAGCTGGAGCACATCGGCGCAACGTCGATGCCCGACGGGGTCACCAAAGGGGACGTCGACGTGAACCTTCGGGTCGACGCGGACCGCTTCGATCAGGTGGTCGGCGCTCTCTCGAGCCGGTTCGACGTCGCACAGCCCCAGAACTGGACCGAGACGTACGCGAGCTTCTCTGATACACGCCGCGGCGTCCCGCTCGGCATCCAGGTCACCGTCATCGGCTCGGACGACGACTTTCTCGTCGCGCTGCGGGATCGGCTGCGCCGTGACCCGGAGATGCGCCACCAATACGACGAGATCAAGCGAGCAAGCGCCGCGGCGGGACGGGACGCGTACTGGCACGCCAAGCACGACTTCCTCCGCCGCGTCCGGAACCGGTGAGCTTCCGAGCTCCTCGGGGTCCTACCCGGTAGCAGCACCGCCCGCGGAAGGAGTCTGATGAAGCTGATCGTGCAGGAACACCTCACACTCGACGGGGTCGTGCAGGGACCGGGCGTGCCCGACGAGGACCGCAGTGGCGGGTTCGACCAGGGCGGCTGGCTGGTCCCGTACGCCGACGACGTGTTCGGGCAGATGATGGTCGACTCGATCTCGGGAGCGGACGGGTTGCTCCTGGGACGCACGACCTACGAGATCTTCGCTGGGTACTGGCCGCGCGTCACCGACGCGGACAACCAGGTCGCCGCCATGCTGAACCGGATGCCGAAATACGTGGCTTCGAAGACCCTGGGCACGGTCGAGTGGAACAACTCCACACTCATCAAGGGGGATGTCGCCGAGGGCGTCGCCGGCTTGAAGCGGGAGCCCGGGCGGGAGCTCCAGGTCCACGGCAGCGCTGATCTCGTCCAGACCCTGATGCGCGACGATCTCGTCGACGAGTACCGCCTGTATTTCGCTCCGATCGTTCTCGGCACGGGGAAGCGCCTGTTCCGCGAAGGCGCCGTGCCGGCGGCCATGCGGCTGACCGACACCAAGAGGACGACCACCGGTCTCGTCGCCCACACCTACGAGCGAGCCGGGAAGCCGGAATACGGGTCGTTCGCCATCGAGGAGTAGCGAAGCACCCATCCGACTTGGCTCCCGGGTCGGCCGCGGCGCACAATGGAAGGTCCCCGGACGCCGAAGAGGCTCGATCGCATGGCCGACAACGCCGACAACACGCTCATTGCGGAGCAGCGCTCGATCGTCGGAAGCCGCCCGGCGGGACGGCTGCGCCGCGAGGGCAAGGTCCCGGCGGTCATGTACGGCCTCGAGTCCGACACCTCCAATCTCACCGTGCCCGGCCGCGAGCTCACGCACATCCTGGCCGGCGAGTCCGGCGCCAACACGCTGATCACCCTCAAGGTGGACGGCGAGGAGCACTTGGCTCTTGCCCGGCAGATCCAGCGGCACCCGACCCGGGGCGACGTGCTGCACGTCGACTTCGTCCGGGTGCGCCGCGACGTCGCCGTCGCCGCCGAGGTTCCCGTCCACCTCGTGGGCGAGCCGGAAGGCGTGCGTGACGGCGGCGTCCTCGAGCAGCTCGTGTTCACGCTCAGCATCGAGGCCAAGCCGGAAGACATCCCGCCGGGTGTCGAGGCGGACGTGTCCGCGCTCAACATCGGCGACCAGCTGCGCATCGCCGACCTGCCGCTGCCGGCGGGCATCTCGGTGCAGCAGGAAGCGGAAGAGCTGGTCGTGCAGGTCGTGATGCCGCGCGTCGTCGAGGAGCCCGAGGCGGCAGAGGCCGAGGAGGGCGAGGAGGTCGAGGGCGAAGCGCCGGAGGGCGAGGAAGGCGAGGCCGCACCGGCTGCCGAAGGCGGCGAGGGCGGCGAGGCCGCTTCCTCCGACGAGTCCTCCGAGAGCTGAGCCCCGTGCGGCTGCGGCCGCGCCGGGGCACGCCGGCCGACCTGCTGGTCGTCGGGCTCGGCAATCCGGGCGACGAGTACCGCGGATCGCGTCACAACCTCGGCGCCGAGGTCGTCGAGCTGCTCGCGACGCGCCACGGCGGACGCCTGCGAAAGCGCAAGGAGCGCGCGCTGGTCGACGAGGTCACGATCGATGGGCGGCGCGTGGCGCTGGCGATCCCGCTCACGTATGTCAACGACTCGGGACACGCCGTCGGCGCGCTCGTCCGCCGGTTCGGCGTGGATCCCGAGCAGCTCGTCGTCGTCCACGACGAGCTCGACCTTCCGGTCGCCGAGCTGAAGGTGAAGTCGGGCGGCGGCCTGGCCGGTCACAACGGCCTCCGGTCCATCGTGGCGCACCTGCACACCCAGGACTTCCAGCGGGTGCGCATCGGCGTCGGCAAGCCCGTGTCGAAGGAACGCGGCGCCGACCACGTGCTGAACCGGTTCGGCAAGCGCGAACGGGCCGAAGTCGACGTGACGGTCGAGCAGGCAGCCGACGCCGTCGAGGCGATCGTCCGCGACGGCGTCGACGTCGCCATGAACCGCTTCAACTGAGCCGCCGTGCCGTCCGAGCGCGTGCCGAGACGGACGCTCGCGTTGCTCGCGGTCGGAGCGGTGGCGGTGCGACTCGCATATCTCGTTGCGTTCGCACGCGAATATTCACCGCGCAGAGACGCGGACCACTACCAGGCGATCGCGTCCGCGTTCGCGAACGGCGACGGCATCTCGGCGCCGTTCCCGCTCACGTACCTGCACCCGACCGCGTTCCGCCCGCCCCTGTACCCGGCACTGCTCGGCGCCGTCTACTGGGTCACGGGCGTCCACGTGGGCGTCGGGCAACTCCTCAACGTCGCGCTCGGGGCGACCGTCGTCGTGCTCGCGGCGATGCTCGGGGGCCACATCGCCGGGCGCCGCGGTGGCGTGGCGGCCGGGATCGCCGTCGGCGTCTACCCACCGATGATCGCGAACGATGTCGTGCTCCTCAGCGAGCCCCTGTCGCTCGCGCTGCTGCTGGCGATGATCCTGCTGCTGGTGCGCGGTCGCCCGGCGTGGGCGGGCGCGACGTGCGGCCTGCTCGTGCTCACCCGACCGAGCGCGCAGCTCCTCGTGGTCGTGGTCGCCGCGTGGCTCGTGTGGCGGGCGGGCTGGCGCGCGGCTGCTCGATTCGGCGTGGTGTCGCTGGTCGTGGTCGCGCCGTGGGTCGTGCGCAACTGGGTCCTCATCGGTGCGCCGGTGATCGTCACGTCCAACGGCTTCAACCTCGTGTCCACGTACTCCGACGAGGCGCTGGCGTCGAAGGGCTTCGCCGACGCCGTGTTCGACGGGCGGTTCAGGCGCATCAATGACACCAACCGCAACGAAATGGAGCTCGACAACGCGTACCGCAGGCACGCGCTCGACGACGTGCGCGACCGGCGAACCACTCCGTTGCTCGTCGCTCGCCACAACCTCGCCCGATACTTCGATCTGCGCCCGGACATCAACGAGAGCGCCGAGCGCTCCGACGGACGCGACATCACGGTTCGAAACGTGACCCTCCCGCTCGTCTACCTCGTGACGGTCGGGGGCATCGTCGGGCTCGTGCGGGCGCGCCGCCGGCGAGGTGCCGAGCTGCTGCTCCTGGAGGGCGCGTACTTCACTGTCGCGAGCATTGCTGTCATCGCGGTACCGCGGTTGCGGGCGCCGTTGGACCTGGCTGCCGCCATCGGCGTCGGGCTGCTCGCCGCCGACCTGGTCGGCCGGCGGGCGTCCGAATCGCCGGAACCCGCCGCCGGCGCCACCGTGCCCAAACCGGCCGCGCCGCGCTGGAGCCGGCGCGCACGGATCCTGGTCACGCTGGCCACCGTCGTGGGCGTGGTCGTCGCCGCGGGCGGTGTCGCCTTCGCGCGGAACCGGGTCGAGACGAATGCGCAGTCACAGCTGGAGCAGAAACTCGATCGCGACGAGCCCGCCGTGCAGCGTCTCGCCGCGATCGACGCCGACAGCCTCGTGAGTGGAGGCGCCATGCCGGCGAAGGCCGATTACAAGCAGGCCGAGGCGGTTGCCGACCGGCTCTGGCTCCTGTCGCCGCGTCTCGCAGGCGCCCTGCGCAGTGAGACCCTCGACATGGCGCGCACCCTCGACGAGGCCCTCTTCGAGCTCAAGGTGCTCGACCTCGTGACGAGCGGCAACCGAGCCGCGGGAACGGCATCCGCCGCCGCGCTCGACGCGTCCCGCGCCACCTACGAGTCGCAGGCGCGACCCGCCAACGACCGGCTGCCCGACTGGGACACGGTCAGTACCAACCCCGTCATGCGGCGCGTGGCGCGACAGCTCGACCGGATCCAGGAGCGGCTCGGCCGTCCGTGACGCGTAGGTTCGGGCGGTAGTCTCGACTCGAGCTCGCGACCCCCGATCGACATCGGTCGGGGGCTCCTTGCGCGCGCCGCGACCACCAATCACCCGAATGACGACGACCGAGATCGACACCGCCGACCTGCTGGCCGAGCTCCCGGCGCTGCTGGCCGAGGAGCCGGCGGTGCGCGCCGTGATCGACCGGGAGCCGGTCGTGGCGGTGCCGGAGCCGGCCCGCGCCCTCTACCTCGCCGCCCTGGCCCGGATCACGACCCGCCGTCCCATCCTGGTCACGGTGCCGACCGCGGCCGAGGCCGAGCGCGTCACCCACGACCTCGCCCGCTACCTCGGGCGTGACGCGGACGTCGAGCTGTTCCCGGCCTGGGAGACGCTCCCGTTCGAGCGGGTCTCGCCGTCGCTCGACACGATGGGCCGCCGTCTGCGCGTGATCTGGAAGCTGCGCGCGGGGGGTGAGCATCTCCCCGACGTGGTCGTGGCGCCGGTGCGGGCGCTCGTGCAACGGCTCGGACCGCACGTCGAGGACTTCGAGCCCATTCGCATCCACCCCGGCGCGCAGCTCGATCGCGACGCGCTGATCACCCGGCTCGTCGCGTTCGGATACCGGCGCGAGTACCAGGTCGAAGCGCGCGGCGAGGTCGCGGTGCGCGGGTCGATCGTCGACGTGTATCCGGCGACCGACGACCATCCCGTACGTATTGACCTCTGGGGCGACGAGGTCGACCGCCTGTCTCGCTTCTCCGTCGCCGATCAACGCTCGACCGACGAGGTCGACGAGGCGTGGGTCTTCCCGGCCCGCGAGCTGCTCCCGACCGAAGAGGTGCGCGACCGCGCCGCCGGGCTCGTCGGGCGCGAGCCGTGGGGACGGGAGCAGTGGGAGCGCCTCGCCGACGGGCAGGTCTTCGACGGGATGGAGTCGTGGCTCCCGTGGCTGTCGGACCGCGAGCACCTGCTGCCCGACGTGCTCCCGGACAACGCCCTCGTGCTGCTCGTCGAGCCCAAGCGCACGCGCGACCGCGCCCAGGAGCTCCTCGACGAGGAGGCCGCGCTCGCCTCGAGCCTCTCGGCGACCTGGGGCGCGACCCCGGGTCGTGAGTTCCCTCGCCTGTCGCTGCCGTTCGACCGGCTGCTCGCGCACACGAAGGCGGGGGCGACCGCCGTCCTCGCCGCGCCCGAGTCGCCGGACACGCCGCTCCTCGCCGGCACCGGCTTCGACCCGGTCGTCGGCGACACCGAGGGGCTCACGCGCCGCCTGCG
>DATFPZ010000016.1:0-5060 GCA_035264545.1 Acidimicrobiia bacterium | reverse complement strand
CCGGGACTCATCAAGCGGGGTGGGCGGATCGTGAACATCTCGTCCGTCGCCGCCCGCCTCGGGCCGGGCACGGAGGCGGCATACGCGGCGTCGAAGGCGGCGCTCACGGCGTGGTCGGAAGCGATGTGCGTCGACCTTGCCGACACCGACGTGAAGGTGCACGTCGTGAACCCGGGGATCATCGATACCGAGCTGTTCCGGCTACCCGACAACGACGACCCGATCGCCGACATGAGCATGGCGCTGCCGGTGGACGCTATCGTGCCGCCCGTCCTCGACCAGCTCGACTCGGGGACGTTCGAGATCTACGTGCCGGAATGGTTCCAGGACGTCGTCGCCGGCAAGGTCGCCGACCCCGACGCCTTCCTTCATGGCTCGATCGACTACCTGCGCAGCCGCCGCTCGCCTGCGTGATCAGGACCAGAGCGCGTCCGTCGCAGCCTGATCCTCCGAGAACGACCAGAACTCCGGGATCCGTGCGTCGATGATGTGAAACACATCGATCTCGTGCGCCTCGTAGTCGAGGTCGGCTCGCGGCGCGCTCGCCGAGTGAACGGCGATCGCGTGATCGTCGTTGGCAAAGACGGCCCGCGTCTCTAGTCGAAGCGTGCCCTCACTGTGCGCCGCGTAGCGTCGCATTGCGGCAATGACAGCGGCCACGCCCGTGAACTCACCGGCAAGTGGATTGTCGCCGCCGACATGCCACACGACATCGTCTCGAAAGAAGTCACCCACGCGGTCTGCGAAGTCTGGTGACGTGGCGGCCGCAAAGAATCGACGTATCAGCAGCGCATTCGGGTGCTCGGACAAGTCACCCCTGCCCATTGATCTCCTGGCGCCGTCTCAAACTCCGGCCGAAGACCTTCCGCACGGACTCGAGTCAGTCGAGCAGGTCGGGCTGCTCCCGCACGATCTTGTCGTACAGAGGCTGAAAGCTGATGTACCCCGACGGGTGCGACCCGACCTGCTTCGCGGTGAGCTTCGCCATGTCGGCGTCGATCAACACCGGATCGCCGGCGGCCTCCGCGAGGAGCTGCGCCTGGCACGAGCGCTCCATCGTGATGAACCACCAGGCCGCCTCGTCGACCGAATGACCGACCGTGAGCAGCCCGTGGTTCCGCAGGATGACGGCCTTGCTGTCGCCGAGCGCGTGCGCCAGCCGCTTGCCCTCCTCGAGGTCGATGACGACGCCGGTGTAGTCGTCGAAGAGGCTGTGGTCTTCGTAGAACGCGCAGACGTCCTGGGTGATCGGATCGAGGAGCCGGCCCAGCGCCGACCACGACTTGCCGTAGATGGAGTGGGCGTGGGCGGCGGCCGTGACGTCGGGGCGCGCCGCGTGCACCTGCGAGTGGATGACGAACGCGGCGGTGTTCACGCCGTACTCGCCCTCCACCACCTCGCCCTTGTCGTTCACGAGGATCAGGTCGGGGACCCGGATGTGGCTGAAGTTCATGCCGAACGGATTGACCCAGAAATGGTCGAGCCGCTCCGGGTCGCGCGCGGTGATGTGGCCCGCGACCCCCTCGTCGAACCCGAACCTGCCGAACAGCCGGAACGCCGCGGCCAGCCGCTGCTTGCGGTGCAGTCGTTCCTCCTCGACGGTTTCGAACTTCGGCAGGTAGTCGGCTGCCCGCATGAGCGCCTCGGTCTCGCCCTTCGTCGTCACGGGAAACTCCTCCTACGCCGGCGCCGGCAGACCCAGCGTCTTCGTCTCGAGGTACTCCTCGAATCCCTCGATCCCGTGCTCGCGCCCGTTGCCGCTCTGGCGGTAGCCACCGAACGGCGAGTCGGGACCGAACCACATCCCCCCGTTCACCGACACGGTGCCGGTGCGGATGCGCCGGGCAACAGCTTCAGCGCGCTCGAGGGACGCGCTGGTCACCGAGCCCGACAACCCGTACATGGAGTCATTGGCGATGCGCACTGCGTCGTCGTCGCCGTCGTACTTCAGTACGCACAGCACGGGGCCGAAGATCTCCTCTTGCGCGATCGTCGCGTCCGGGTCGACGTCGACGAACAACGTGGGCTCGACGTAGTAGCCCTTGTCGAACTGCGGCGGTCGACCGCCGCCCACGAGCAGCGTGGCGCCCTCCGCTTTCCCCTTCTCGATGTACCCGAGCACGCGGTCGCGCTGCCGGGCGTTGACCAACGGGCCCATGATGTTGCCAGGGTCCGTCGGGTCGCCGTAGGGGACGCTCTCGAACGCCGCCTTCAGCAGGTCGACGGCCTCGTCGTAGCGCGACTTCGGCAGGAGCATCCGCGTCGTGATGGCGCAGCCCTGACCGCCGTGCATGCAGATCATGGAGCCCGACGGGACCGTCGCGCCGATATCGGCGTCGTCGAGGATCACGTTGGCGGACTTACCGCCGAGCTCGAGGAACACCTTCTTCAGCGTCTGGGCGCCGTTGGCCATGATGCGTCGGCCGGTCGCGGTCGAGCCCGTGAAGCTGATCATCTCGACCCGGGGGTCGGTGGTGAGGATCTCGCCCACGGTCGCCGGGTCACCCGAGGTGACGACGTTGAGCACGCCGGGCGGGATGTCGGTCTGCTCGGCGGCGAGGCGGCCGATGAACGTCGCGCCCCACGGGGTGTCGGGCGCGGGCTTGAGCACCACGGTGTTGCCGGCGGCGAGCGCGGGCGTGATCTTCGAGAGGTTGAGCATGAACGGGAAGTTCCACGGCGTGATCGCGCCGACCACGCCGATCGGCTCGTGCACGACCTTGCGGGCGCTCTGCATGCCCATGAACTCGTGTACGGGGAGCTCCCGTTCCCACTCGTACCGGTCGATCAGGTCGATCTCCCACTGCATGTCCTCGATGCAGGAGTCCTGCTGCACCGCGTACGTGAGCATGATGGGCGTACCGACCTCGGTCACGAGCTGGGGCCGTAGTGTCTCCTTCTCCTCGTCGAGCGCGTCCTTGAGCTGCTGGAGGCAGCGCTTCCGGAACGCGGGGTTCGTCGACCAGTCGGTGTCGTCGAAGGCTCGACGCGCCGCTTCGATCGCTCGGTCCATGTCGTCGGGGCCCGCGTCTGCGACCTCGCCCGCGACCTCCTCGGTGGCCGGGTTGACGTTTCCGTACGTCGCGCCCGACGCTGCTTCGACGAGCTTGCCGTCGATGAGCATCCGCGGCTCGGCTGCCAGCTCGCTCATTCGCCGCTCCTCCCCCGTTGTGTGGACCTTCGCCGATCGTACCTGAGGCTCCGTCAGCCTGACGGCGGCGTCAGGGACCGCGCCCCGTTGCCAGATGCGTCGCCGTGAACGGCGTCGCCGTTACAGTCGGACTCGATGCACATCGCGGCGCTCGACCTGGGGACGAACTCGTTCCACCTCCTGATCGCGGACGTGCATGCCGATGGGAGCTTCACCCCGCTGGCCCGCGAGAAGGAGATGCTCCGCCTCGGCGACAGCGTCAGCCGCGACGGTTTCATCCCGCCGGAAGCGGCCGACCTCGCCGTGGCCACCGTGCGGCGCATGAAGATGCTCGCCGAGGCCGCCGACGCAACCGAGATCGTGGCCTGCGCGACCAGCGCCATCCGCCTCGCCGCCAACGGCGACGAGCTCGTCGACCGCATCGAGCGCGAGACGGGAGTCGCGGTCGACGTGATCAACGGCCTCACCGAGGCCCGGCTGATCTTCGGCGCCATCCGGGCCAGCGTGCTGCTCGAGCCGGCGCCCGCGCTGTGCTTCGACCTCGGCGGCGGCAGCCTCGAGGTGATGGTCGGCACCGCCTCCGAGCTGCTGTGGGCGACGAGCGAGAACCTCGGCGTCGCTCGCCTCACCGCCGACTTCGTTCACTCCGACCCGATCTCGAAGGCGGATCGACGCGCCCTGCGTGCGCACCTGTCGACGTCGTTGCGACAAATCGCGCGGGAGGTACACCGGTTCGAGCCCAAGCGCGTGGTCGGGAGCAGCGGCACCCTGGAGGACCTCGCCGCCATGGTCGCGGCCCGCCGCGGCGCGCAGGTGCCCGCGTCGCTCAACCAGCTGACGTTCACGCGCGACGAGTTCCGCCCTCTGCACGACGAGATCCTCGCGTGGAGGGCGTCCGAGCGTCGTCGGATGATCGGCCTCGAACCGCGCCGCGTCGACCTGATCGTCGCCGGCTCGACGTTCCTGGCGACGGCGATGGAGGTGTTCGACTTCGACGAGATGACGATCAGCGAATGGGCCTTGCGCGAGGGGATCCTGCTCGACGCCATCGGGCAGCACGACCCGGCGGACTGGACGGACGACCCGCGCGCTATCCGGCGGGCGTCGGTGCAAAGCCTGGCCCGTCGATGCAGCTATCCCGAGGCGCATTCCAGGCAGGTCGCCCGCCTTGCGCTCCAGCTCTTCGACCAGACCGCCGAGCTGCACGGGCTCGACGCCGACGACCGGGAGCTGGTCGAGGCCGCCGCCCTCCTGCACGACATCGGAGAGCACGTGGCGCACGACGGGCATCATCGCCACGCGGCGTACCTCATCCAGCACGGTGCGCTGCGCGGCTTCGCACCCGAGGAGGTCGCGTTGCTCGCGGCGCTCGCCCGATGGCACCGGCGGGGCGAACCGCGCGCGACCGAAGAGCTCGGCCCACTCGGGCCCGGAGGTGAGGAGCGACTGCGCAAGCTGACCGCGCTCCTGCGCATCGCCGACGGCCTCGACCGGAGCCGCAGCCAGGCGGTCGACGACATCGACGTGGACGTCGGCCCATCGCTCGTCATGATCCGGCTCACGAGGAACCATGACGCCGAGCTCGAGCAGTGGGGCGCGCGCCGCAAGCGCGACCTGTTCGAGAAGGTGTTCGGCCGCGAGCTCGAGGTCATGTGCCACCCGTCGGGGTCGCGGGCCGCGCTGGCGGCTTCTTGATCGAGGCTTGACGCAAGAACGGCGAACGAGACCTCGTCCCTCCCTAAGCGATCTCCTCGTCGGGGGCGACGTCGGCGTCGAGCTCGGGCACGAGCTGGTCGATGAGGTCGCTGATCTCGTGTGCGCACGAGCGGAAAATCGGGAGGTCTCCGCCGGCCGGGTCCTCGACGTCCTCCCAGGACTTGAGCTCGGCGTCGGCGAGGTGCAGCGCGGC
>DATFPZ010000015.1:0-5001 GCA_035264545.1 Acidimicrobiia bacterium | reverse complement strand
CCGCACCCCTACGCGAGCCTCGTCACGCCCCGCGAAGCGGCCTGACCAGGTTCTCGCTGCACCCGGCCGGAATCGGTGGAGCGAAGCAGATACCCCACTAAGTGGATTACCGGTGCGGGCGGGCGGGCACGTCCGCTTCGGACCACGGAGATGATCGCCGCTGGGGGGAGAAGCCGTGAGCGGTATCGATAGTCGTTCGATCCCAACCCGCAGACCGGAGAATCCGGCCGCGCTCGGCGTCGCGGCGGTGGCGCTCGCCGGTATGGCCTACTGCCACATCAAGGACGTCGGGGTGAAGTTCGAGGAGGACGTCTACTACATGGCGATCCTCTTCTGCTGCAACATCGCCTTGTCGCTCTGGCTCATCCCCGTGCTGATCTGGGGCGAGCTGGAGGGCTCCGTTCGCGCGCGACGTTTGCTCTGGGGCGCAGCCGGAGCGCTCGCGGCGGTTACGATCGCGGGCTTCGTGTGGAGCCGCACCGCCGGGTTCCCGCAGATGGACGACCACGTCGGCGAGTGGGACACGCTCGGGATCACCTCGCTGATCTTCGAGGGAGTGGTGATCCTCGTCAGCGGGCTGATGCTGAGTACGCTCGCGGTGCACCGGTCGCCCGGTCGCGATAGCCGCTCTCCTCTCTCCACGTAGCCCGCGGCGACGGCTCAGCGGCGCGTACACAGACGGCGGGTCGCGACGCCCGTTAGCGCGATCGAGCCGAGCATCGCGACCAGGGAGGCTTCCGACAACTTCGATGCCGCCGTCGAGCAGCTCCGACATCTCGGGGTCGTCGGCGCGCCCTTCCACGTCACCTTCGTGAGCTATGGCGCAAGCCTTGCCAGAGAGCAGCCCGGCGGCGCCGGAAGCGGAGTGTCGCCATGCGCGAAACGGAGCAGCGCCGTAACGCGAACCACCTTCGACCGGCGCTAGCCATCACGCTGCCGCCCCGCATTCGCCACGACGCACTACGCGATGCGGTATTTCCCGGCCGCGCTGCTCGGAGATGACGAGCTGTGGGCGCGCGTCAAGCCATCGCTCGAGGCCGACTTCTGCGGGTAGGACGGTGGGGTGCTCGCCGCTCGGTGGCAGGCGTGCCTGAGCTAGCACTCGAGCGATCTGCTGCCCGACATTCGCGTCCCGGTCCACGCCGTGGCGTTCTCCGAGGACCTGCAGACGCCGCCGGCGCGCGTACGCGGGGTCGCGCGACTGGCTGCCGACGGCCACTTCCACCTGCGCGAGGGGCTCGGCCACGGCTCCGCCTTCGGCCACCGCCGCGACGCGGTGAACGCGTGCATCCGCACGATCCTGGCCCGCTGAGCCGCCACGCCGCGGTCGACGCCGCGCCTCGGATTGCGGATTTCGGGCTCATGGTTGGGGGTAGGTCCGTCCGTACCAGCGTTCGTGGCTCGAGATCGAGCGGGAGGGGCAGATGGGACGGATCTGGGCTTTCGCGGCCGTATGCGCAACCGTGCTGATGGGCGCGCCGGCGAGTGCGCCGGCGGCCACGCCGCCGCCGGGCGCGGCCATCTCGGACAACCTCGAGTACGTCGCGCGCGTGCCCGGAACGGGCGAGGTCGTGGAGGGCAAGTTCGACGACGTCGCGGGCAGGGAGGTGCTCGTGCTGACGGGCCGCTTCGGCTTTAAGACGTTCGACGTGAGCGACCCGGCCGACCCGAAGCCGCTCGACTCGTTTATCCCGAGCGATCTGGCCGCGGGCGGCTACTGGCAGAACGAGGACATGGAGCTCGACACGCGCCGCAAGCTGATCATCGGCGCGCTCGACCCGCGCCATACCGACAATCCGCTGGGACTGTGCCCGGCCGGCGGCAGCGTTCGCAACGTGTACTGCAGGAGCGGCTTCTACGTCATCTCCTACGCGGATCCAACCGACCTGCGGCAGGTCGGGGACTTCGTCGAGCTGCCGTCCGGGCACACGTCGAGCTGCATCGATCAGTGCCGCTACATCTGGACCGGCGGTCCGGCGCGGCGCGATGACCAGGGCTGGCTCGGCCCGATCCTCACCGAGCCGCGCCTGATCGGCGACGGCCGGCCGATCTGGGTCACGGACCTCACCGACCCGAGCCACCCGAAGGTGTCGGACGATCCGATCGACCTCTGGCGCAACGACGGCTATACGGACTACTCGCACGACGTCAACGTCGACAGGAACGGCATCGCGTGGGTGAGCGGCCGCGGCGGCATCCGCGGCTGGGCGACCGCGGGCCTGCACCGCGACCCGTACGCCGACCAGTTCCGCCAGGCGACCCCGATCGATCCCGTTCTGGTGGCGGGCGGCGGCGTGGGAGGCACCGCCCAGCCCGTGATGTTCATGCACAACTCGGAGCGGCCAACCGGCGACGCGGTCGTGGCGTCCGGCGTCGCGACCGGCAACGTCCTGGTCGGCACGGAGGAGGACTTCACCCGCCCGTGCGGGGCGAGCGGCAAGATCGTGCTGTCCGATCTGACCGACTCGTGGGGCGGTGAGGGGTCGGCCAACTCGACCCTCGAGATCCCATATCGCATGAAGCCGCTCGACACGTTCCACCCCTTCGTCGACACGCCGGAGACGGCGAACCCCGACCTCGGATGCTCGGCGCATTACTTCGAGATCCGGGCGTCGACGCTCGCCGGCGCGTGGTACGGCCAGGGGCTTCGCCTGCTCGACGTCAGCGACGCGCGCAACGTGCGCCAGATCGGCTACTACCGGGTCACGGGCACCGACCCCGCCACCAACCCCTCGTCCAACTCTTGGGACACCGAGTGGCGCAACAACCGCATCGTGTACTTATTCGACATGACCCGCGGCGTGGAGATCCTGCGCCTGAAGAAGGACGCGAGCGCCTCCGCGACGATGCCGGCGGTCACCGCTCCGAGCGTGGAGAGCGACTCGCTGGCCGCCCAGCCAATCGGCAGCCTCGACGGCAGCGGCCGCTTCGTGTGCCCGCTGTTCACGCAAGGATGAGCCTCCGGCGGGACGTCGTGCCGCGGGCACGGCGTCGCGCCGGGGAGGGCCGCGCGGTCAGCGCGGCGGCCACGCGCCGAGCGGCGTACCGATCTCGCACTCGCGGCCGAACGGATCGCTGATCCGCCCGACGAGCCAGCCGTGCTCGTCCGCGACCGGCGAGATCTCGATCGCTCCGGCGCGCACCGCCTGCCGCATCACCGCCACGGGGGAATCGACGACCAGGAGCGTCCTGCTCGTCGCGCCGACGATCTCGTCGCCCTCGCCCACGTGGTGGAGCACCGTCGCGCCGAACGCGGCCTCGAGCGACCCACTCCGTGACGCCGGCGCCACGGCGGCTAGCGCATTCGGAGGAACATCAGGCCCGGCGCGGCATGACCCGGCTCGCTTACTCCAGCCGATCGCTTCTCGTGATCTGCGTCGTGGCCCTCGTTGCGGGGGATCCACGGGGCTTGTGGCAACGACGCGCGCGCGGGCAGGCTTCCGGGACTTGCGGCTTCCCGATACCACGTCGCGCTTCGACTATGCGAGCGTCGTTCCCGCGCGGTCCGGTTGTTCTTCGCCGATCTGGGCGAGGGTCGGCTGACGGTCGTCGACACGCTTGGACGGAAGGTCGTCCAGCGCGTCCCCGGGATTCCTAGTGCGCATCGCGCGTTGGTCGTGCCCGAGCTGCGTCGCGTGTATGTGTCCGCGACCGACACCCGCGAGCTCGTCACGGTCGACGAGCGGACCATCGCGTCCTGGCTCGAGCTACGACCGGCGATTTCCCGGACGGGATCGCCTACGACCCCGACACGGGCTCGGTGTTCGTGTCAAAGAAGGAGGGCGGAAGCGAAGCGAGACGGTTGTCGACGCGGCGAGCGGCCGGCTCGTCGAGACCGTGCCGTTGGGGGCAGCGCGGGCAATGTCCAGTACGACCCGGTCGACCGCCGGATGCTGGTCAACGTGCAGTCTCGTGGAGAGCTCGCGGTCATCGACCCGATGACGCGCAGCATCGAGCGGCGGATACCGGTCGGCGGCGACTGCGCCGGCAACCATGGGCTGGTGATCGATGCTGCCGCGCGCCTGGCGTTCATCGCCTGCGAAGACAACGCGCGGCTCGTGGTGCTCGACCTGAGAGCGCGGCGGGTGACGGCGAGCTTCCCGATCGGCGACCAGCCCGACGTGCTCGCCTTTGATCCCGGTCTGCGCCGGCTCTACGTGGCGGCCGAGAGCGGCGTCGTTGCTGTCTTCGGCCGGCGGGGCGGCACGCTGGATCAGCTTGGCAGGGCGTTCCTGGCGGACGGCGCCCACACCGTGGCGGTCGATTCGCGCACGCACGAGGTGTTCTTCCCGCTGCCCGACGTTCATGGTCCCGACGGATCGGCGGTGTCGCGCCGAGCGGGCGCGGGTACTGGCAAGTCGGGCAGGGCTCGTCTCGAGGGAGGTCAGCATGTATATGCGCGTGGCGCTCGCGGCCGTCGTGGCCGTTCTTCTCATCACGGCGGCTCCGGTGGCAGCCGCGCCGCCCGTCGACCCGAGCCTCTACGCGTCGCTGAAGTGGCGCAACATCGGGCCCGATCTCGGCGGCCGCTCGATCGCCGTGGCGGGCAGCGTCGCCCGGCCGAACGAGTACTACTTCGGCGCGACCGGCGGCGGGCTTTGGAAGACCACCAACGGCGGGGACGACTGGGCGCCGGTGACGGACGGGCAGATCGGCAGCTCGTCGGTCGGCGCGATCGACGTGTGCCCGAGCAACCCGGACACCGTGTACATCGGGATGGGCGAGGTTGAGCTGCGCGGCAACGTCATCCCCGGTGACGGCGTCTATAAGACCACCGACGGCGGCAAGACGTGGACGCACATGGGGCTCGCGGACACCCAGATGATCGGTCGCGTCCGCGTCGACCCGACGAATTGCAACCGGGTGTTCGTCGCGGCGCTCGGCCACACGTTCGGGCCCAACAGCGAGCGCGGCGTCTTCCGCTCGGATGACGGCGGGCAGACGTGGCAGAAGGTGCTCTTCGGCGACGGGCTCACGGGCGCGGTCGACCTCTCGATCGAT
>DATFPZ010000014.1:0-7565 GCA_035264545.1 Acidimicrobiia bacterium | reverse complement strand
TCGCACAAGGGCTGGTCCAAGGACATCGAGGAGACGCAGGGCGCAGCGCCGAACTTCCCCATGATCGCCGACCCGGATCGCAAGGTCGCCGACCTCTACGACATGATCCACCCGAACGCCAGCGACACCGTGACCGTCCGGTCCGTCTTCGTGATCGGCCCGGACAAGAAGGTGAAGCTGACCATCACGTACCCGCAAAGCACCGGTCGGAACGTCGATGAGCTCCTGCGGGTGATCGACTCGGTCCAGCTCACCGCGGGTTATCAGGTCTCGACGCCGGTCGACTGGCGGCAGGGCGACGACGTGATCATCATCCCGGCCGTTTCGGACGACGACGCCAAGCAGAAGTTCCCGAAGGGTTGGAAGGTTCTCAAGCCCTACCTCCGGGTGACGCCCCAGCCCGACAAGTAACACCGCCGATGCTTTTGGCGTCGCTTACATACCTCATGCGTATGTAGTCGGCGCCAAAACGCTGAACGCCGCTAGACCCAGCCCATCGGGTTGACGGGGTTGCCGTTGACGCGCACTTCCCAGTGGAGGTGCGGGCCGGTGGACGCGCCGGTGGAGCCGACATAGCCGATCACCTCGCCGGTGCTCACGTGCTGGCCTACCGACACCGCGAATCGGGACTGGTGGGCGTACCCGGTCGCGAGCCCGCCGCCGTGGTCGATGAGCGTCCAGTTTCCGTAGCCGCCGTTCGCGCCGGCCATCTTGACGACGCCGTCGCCCGCCGCCTTGATCGGCGTGCCTTGCGAGGCGGAGATGTCGAGGCCGTTGTGCATCCGCGACCCCCCGTAGATCGGGTGGGTGCGCGGGCCGAAGCCGCTCCCGAGAGAACCGTTCACGGGCCAGATGAACCGACCGTTGCCCGACGTCGGTGGCGTGGGGTTGCCACGGCTCACGCTGGCGGCGATCTGCGCCTGGAGCGCGTTGTACTGCGCCTCGAAGTCGGCCTTGCGGGCGCGGATGCCCTCGACGACCTGCTGCTCCTGCTGCTCGGCGGCCGCCACCTGCTCCCGCTCACCGTCGGCCTGGACACGGAGCTGCGTGACCTGGTCCCGCTCTTCGGCGGCGACCCGTTCAGCCTCTTGTGCCTTCGCCTGCTCCTTGCGGAGATCGTTCTGGGCGTCGTCGAGCTGGTCCTTGAGGCTGCCCTGGCGCTGGAGCTCCCGCTCGAAGCGGCGCGAGTTCTCCCCGAGGTACTTGCTCCCGGCGATCACGTCGTGGGCGCCGCCACCTGTGGAGAGCAGCGTGAAGCTGCTGGCGCCATTGCCGCCGCCCTTGTACAGCGCGAGCGTCGACGCGTTGAACTTCTCCTTGGAGGCCTCGATCTCGGCCACGATCCGGTCGATGTCGCGCTGCACGGTCTCGACCTCGGCCTGGATGCGGGCGATCTCGGCTTCTGCAGCTTCGACCCTCTGCTGGGCCTCCGTGATCTGACGGTCGAGCGCCGCAACCTTCGCCTCGAGCTCCTGGCGCTGCGCGGTGACCCTCTGCAGCTCCTGGATCGCGGCGACCTCCTCGGCGGACGCATCCTCGATGGCGCTCGAGAGCTCGTCGCGGCGGGTCTTCGGGTCAGGCGATGTCTGGCCACCGGCAACACCGGGTGCGACGAGACCCGACAGGAGCGCGCCCGCGACGAGGCAGAGGAAGAAGCGATGCGATTTCAGGGTTCTGAGCGTACGCAACATCAGTCACACAAGCAACAAATACCACCTGAAATGCGCACTTCCCCCGGCAGCAACGGCCGCGACGTATCCAGCGACCCCTCGGAGATACCGCCTGCCCCGCCCCCGGCGCTTCCCGGCATCCCGGGCGCGTGCGGGCCGGTCAGACGTTCAGGAAGCGGCGGAGGCCGACCCCGGCCCCGATCGCGCCGATCACGGCGCCGCCGACCAGCAGCCCGATGCTGATCGTGCCCGCGTTGCCCGTGGTCACGAAGAACCCCTGGAAGAAGCCCTTGGTCGTGTCGAGCTGGCTCAGCAGGTACTGGAGCGCGAAGACGCCACTGACGGCCAGCCCCGCGCCCACCGCTCCCTGCACAAGGCCCTCGGCCATGAACGGGATGCGCACGAACCAGTTCGACGCGCCGACCAGCTTCATGACTTCGATCTCACGGCGACGGGCGAACGTGGCGAGCCGGATGGTGTTCACGATCAGGAACAACGACGACGCGATCAGGATCGTCGAGATGGCGATGAACAGGTAGCGCAGGAAGTTGGTGATGTCGATGAGCTGCTTGATCGCCTTGTCGGCCGTGATCGCCTCGTCGACGCCGGGTCTGGTGTTGTACTTGTCGCGCAGTGCGGTCGTCTGCTTCACCTGGGTCGGCGCCACTCGGAACGACGCCGGCAGCGCGCTCGGATCAACCGAGCTGACCAGGTCGGGCTTGTCCTTGAAGATCCGCTTGAAGTCGGCGTACGCCTGTTCCTTCGAGATGTACTTGGCGCTCTTGACCTGCCGGTCGTCGTTGAGCTGGCTCCGCAGCGCGGCGATCTGCTCGTCCGTGGCGTCGGTCTTCATGTAGATCTCGAACTCGACGCCGTGCTTCCACTTGTCGGTGCCGTGATCGACCCACTGCTGGAACAAGAGGATTCCGCCCAGGAGCAGCAACGACACGGTCACGGTCAGGATCCCGGCCAGCGTCATGAGCAGGTTGCGACGCAGCGAGATCAACGTCTCGCGCGCGAAGTAGGCCAGTCGCCGCACGATCCCGATCAGCTCCCGACGCCGTAGACGCCGCGGGCCTGGTCTCGCACCATGTGTCCGTGATCCAGCTCGATGACCCGCCGCCGCATCGCGTCGACGATGCGCTGGTCGTGCGTGGCCATCACGATGGTGGTGCCGGTGCGATTGATGCGGTCGAGCAGGCGCATGATCCCGACGGTCGTCGCCGGGTCGACGTTGCCGGTGGGCTCGTCGGCCAACAGGATGAGCGGCCGGTTCACGAACGCCCTCGCGATCGAGACGCGCTGCTGCTCACCCCCCGAGAGCTCGGTCGGGAACCGGGTGGTCTTCCGGCTCAGGCCGACGAGGTCGAGGATCTGCGGGACTTGGGCGTCGATCACGTGCCGGGGCCGCCCGATGACCTCCTGTGCGAACGCGACGTTCTCGTAGACCGTCTTGTTGGGCAGGAGCTTGTAGTCCTGGAAGACGCACCCGACGTTGCGCCGCAGTTGCGGGATCTTCCAGGAGCTGAGGCGGGAGATGTCGCGGCCGGCCACGATGATGCGACCCGAGGTCGAGTTCTCTTCGCGCAGTAGCAGGCGAAGCGCGGTCGACTTCCCCGAGCCCGACGGCCCGACGACGAAGACGAACTCACCCTTGCTGATGTCGAACGAGACGTCGCGCAACGCCGCGACGTCGCCCTTGTAGATCTTGGTGACACCTTCGAATCGAATCATCGAGGCCCAAGTAGCGAAGTGGAACGGGAGAAGTTTGGCGCAACGGACGGCCGGGTGCTCCGGCGGAGGTTAGCAGCCCCACCTGCGCCGCAAGGGGACGGGCGCTCCGGGTCACAGCTACCTGTGAGGCTCGTCCCCGGGATTCGACGGCGGCGGCGCGCCGCCGTCGCGCTGGCGACGCCACTGGAGGTACGCCTCGATGAACTCATCGAGTTCGCCGTCGAGGACGGACTGGACGTTGCCGGTCTCGTAGCGCGTGCGTTCGTCCTTGACGAGCTGGTAGGGCGCCAGCGTGTAGCTGCGGATCTGACTCCCGAACGCGACGTCCTTCTTCTCACCCGACAGCGACTCGAGCTCCTGCTGTCGTTCGAGCCGCTGCCGTTCGGCGAGGCGCGCGGCGAGAATCTGCATCGCCTTTGCCCGGTTCTGGATCTGCGACCGTTCGTTCTGGCACGACACGACGACACCGGTGGGAAGGTGCGTGATGCGCACCGCGGAGTCCGTCACGTTCACGTGCTGTCCTCCCGCGCCCGACGAGCGGTACGTGTCGATCCGCAGGTCATGGGGATCGATTTCGGGCTCCTCGGAGTGCTCGAGCGCGGGAACGGCGTCGAACGACGCGAACGCAGTCTGGCGTCGTGCGTTTGCGTCGAACGGTGAGATGCGAATGAGACGGTGCACGCCCTTCTCGCCCTGCAGCAACCCGAATGCGTAGCGACCCTTGACGATGAAGGTCGCCGACGTGATGCCGGCTTCCGTGCCCCCCTGGGCCTCATCCAGCTCGACGTCGAAACCTCTTCGCTCCGCCCAGCGCATGAACATGCGCAACAGCATCTGCGTCCAATCCTGCGCGTCGGTACCGCCCGCACCCGAGTGGACCTCGCAGATGGCATCGCGCTCGTCGTGCTCGCCGCTGAACAGCGCGCGCAGCTCGAGCTTGCCGAGGTCGGTGGACAACGCCGTGGTGCCGACGTCGATCTCCGGCTCGACAGAGTCGTCGCCCTCTTCACGGCCGAGCTCGAACAGCGTCTCGATCTCGGAGAGCCGCGCCTCGAGTCCGTCGAAGACCTGGAGGTCGTCGCGTGCCCGAGCGAGCTCAGTCGTGACCTTGCGCGCCTGGTCTTGGTCTTCCCACAGATCCGGCCGGCTCGCGTCCTGCTCGAGCTCGGCCAAGCGGCTTCGCGCCGCGTCGATCTGGAGATAGGCGCGCGCGTCGTCGACGCGGCGGCGGAGGTCGGCCAGCAGCTCGGTGAAGTCGCGCATCGCGAAGGGTGCGGGTGTGGACGCCGCGGTTCAGCGACCGTGGCAGTGCTTGAACTTCTTACCGCTCCCGCAGTAGCACGGCTCGTTGCGACCCGGGGTCTTCTCGACGTGCACGGGCTGCTGCACCACGTCCTCGGGTCGCTCGGCGACCGCGGTGGCCGTCGGCGCCGCCGACAACCCGTCGCCCCCCATTCCGTCGCCCACCGACTCCTCGAGTGGTTGCCCGGCGGCGGCGGCCTGGAGCGCCTCCGAGCCCTGTACCGGGCCCTCGGCCGAGGAATACCGGACGTTGCTCGCCTGACGGCGCGGACCGTCCTCGGCGACGACTTGGAGGTGCGAGACGTACCGGACGAAGTTGTCCTGCACGCTCGCCATCATCGCCGAGAACATGTCGAAGCCCTCGCGCTGCCATTCGGCCAGCGGGTCCTTCTGCCCCATCGCGCGCAGGTTGATGCCCTCGCGGAGGTAGTCCATCTCGTACAGGTGCTCGCGCCAGTGCTGGTCGATCACCGAGAGCATGACGCGGCGCTCGATCTCGCGGAGCGAGTCGCTCCCGATCGTCTGCTCCTTCTGCTCGTAGAGCTCGACCGCGTCGTCCGTCAGCACCTGCACGACCTGCTCGCGATCCGGCAGGTCGAGCTGGTCGAGTGTGATCCTCGTCGGGAACGTGCTCTGGATCTGCGTGTGCAGCTCCTCGAGGTCCCACTCCTCGGGGTACTCGGTCGGGCACCACGTCTCGACGGCGTGGCGGACGGCGCCCTCGATCGCCTCGAACGCCTCGTCGCGCAGGTCGCCGCCGTCGAGAATCTGCTGGCGGCGCTTGTAGATCACCTTGCGCTGCTCGTTCATCACCTCGTCGTATTTGAGGACGTCCTTCCGGATTTCGAAGTTGCGGTCCTCGACCGTGCGCTGCGCGCGCTCGATCGCCTTGGTCACCATGCGCGCCTCGAGCGGCACGTCGTCGGGGAAGGCCTTCCCCATCACCCAGTTCATGGCCCCGGTCGCGAACAGCCGCATCAGCTCGTCCTCGAGCGAGAGGTAGAAGCGGCTCTCGCCCGGGTCGCCTTGGCGGCCGGAACGTCCCCGGAGCTGGTTGTCGATGCGGCGGCTCTCGTGGCGCTCGGTGCCGAGCACGTAGAGCCCGCCCAGCTCCCGGACGTGGTCGCCGGCCGGCCGGCACTCGTCGCGGAACTTCGCCACCAGCTCTTGGAAGCGTTCGGGCGACTCGTCGGGGGTCGACCCCTCGGCGAGGACCTCGTTGCGGGCCAGACCCTCGGGATTGCCGCCGAGCAGGATGTCGACGCCGCGCCCGGCCATGTTCGTGGCCACCGTCACCGTGTGCGGCCGGCCGGCCTGGGTCACGATCAGCGCTTCCTTCTCGTGCTGCTTCGCGTTCAGCACCGAATGCGGCACGCCTCGCTTCTCCAGCAGCCGCGACAGCTTCTCGGACTTCTCGACCGAGATCGTGCCCACGAGCACGGGCTGACCGTTCTCGTGCCGCTCTTCGATGTCGTCGGCGACGGCGTTGAACTTTGCGTCCTCGGTCTTGTAGATGAGGTCGGGATTGTCGTCCCGGATCATGGGTTCGTTCGTCGGGATCCCGACGACCTCGAGCGCGTACGTGTGCGCGAACTCGCCCGCCTCGGTCAGCGCCGTTCCCGTCATCCCGGAGAGCTTCTCGTACATGCGGAAGTAGTTCTGAAGCGTGACCGTCGCCAGCGTCTGGTTCTCCGCCTTGACGCGCACGCCTTCCTTGGCCTCCACGGCCTGGTGCAGTCCCTCGCTCCAGCGGCGGCCCTCGAGGATGCGGCCCGTGAACTCGTCGACGATCTTCGCCTCGCCGTTCTGGATGACGTAGTCGACGTCCCGCTTGAAGAGCTCCTTCGCGCGGAGCGCGGCTTGGAGCTGGTGGACGAAGTTCTGGTTGACGTGCTCGTAGAGGTTGTCGACGTCGAGCGCCTGCTCGACGCGTGCGATGCCGTCCTCGGTGGGCACGACCGTGCGCTTCGCTTCGTCGACCTCGTAGTCGCGGTCGCGTTGGAGTCCCTTCACCACTCGCGCGAACCGGTAGTACAGCTCCTGCGCGTCGTCGGCCCGGCCCGAGATGATCAGCGGCGTCCGCGCCTCGTCGACGAGGATCGAGTCGACCTCGTCGACGATCGCGAAGAAGTGGCCCCGCTGGACCTGTTCCTCGTTCGACAAGGCCATGTTGTCCCGGAGGTAGTCGAAGCCGAACTCGTTGTTGGTGCCGTAGGTGATGTCGGCGTGGTACGCGGCCCGCTTCGACTCCGGGTCATCGACCTGCGGGACGACGACTCCGACCTCCATCCCGAGGAAGCGGTAGATCTGCCCCATCCATTCGGCGTCCCGCCGGGCGAGGTAGTCGTTGACGGTCACGAGGTGGCAGCCGTAGCCGGCGAGCGCGTTCAGATAGAGCGGCAGGGTGGCAACGAGGGTCTTGCCTTCACCGGTCTTCATCTCGGCGACCCACCCGAAGTGGAGCGCGGCGCCCCCCATGATCTGGACGTCGAAGTGGCGCTGCCCGAGTGTGCGCTTCGCCGCCTCCCGCACCACCGCGAACGCCTCGGGGAGCATGTCGTCGAGCATCTCGACGCGCTCCTCCTTCGTCTCGCACTCTGCGAGCCGGCCGCGGAACTCGTCGGTCATGGCCCGGAGCGCCTCGTCGGAGCGCGCCTCCATCTCGGGCTCGAAGGCGGCGACTTCGGGCACGATCGACTCGACGAGCTTGAGCTTCCGGCCTTCGCCCGCGTGCAGGAGCTTGTTGAAGAGGCCCATGTGGTCTCCGAGTGTACCGACGGCCGTCGTCACGGCCCCTCGCGCCGCATGTCGCTGACTGCCGGGCGGCGACGGGCCGGATCGTCGCCGCCTCCTTCGCTT
>DATFPZ010000013.1:0-13248 GCA_035264545.1 Acidimicrobiia bacterium | reverse complement strand
ACATCCCCGAGGTGGCCGAGGTGTGGCGGCGCGGCAGCGTGGTCGCGTCGTGGTTGCTCGACCTCACGGCGCTCGCACTGCACAAGTCCCCGAAGCTGGCCGACTTCGCCGGTCGAGTCTCGGACTCCGGTGAGGGGCGCTGGACGGTGATGGCCGCGATCGACGAGAGCGTTCCCGCCCACGTGATCACGACCTCGCTGTACGAGCGCTTCAGCTCCCGAGGCGAGGCCGACTTCGCCGACAAGCTGCTCTCGGCCATGCGCAGTGAGTTCGGCGGGCACGCAGAGAAGGGGCAGCCATGACCACCGCGACGGGACTCTCCGACGCCCTGGTGTTCTTCGGGGCGACGGGCGACCTCGCGTACAAGAAGATCTTCCCCGCGCTGTACGCGATGACCAAGCGCGGCCACCTCGGGATCCCCGTGATCGGCGTGGCCTCGTCGAGCTGGAGCGTCGACGACCTGCGCAAGCGGGCCCACGACAGCATCGAGGAGCACGGCGGCGGCATCGACGACAAGGACGCCTTCGAGACGCTCAGCCAGGCGATGAACTACGTTGACGGTGACTACCGCGACGCCAAGACGTTCAACGCGATCGGCTCGGCGCTCCACGACGTCAAGTCGAAGCGGTCCGCGCACTACCTGGCGATCCCGCCGAGCCTGTTCCCGACGGTTGTCGAGGGCCTCGGGAAGTCGGGATGCGCGAAGGACGCGCGCGTCATCGTCGAGAAGCCGTTCGGGCGCGATCTCGCATCGGCCCAGGAGCTCAACCGGGTGCTGCACTCCGTGTTCCCCGAGCCGGCGATCTTCCGTATCGACCACTACCTCGGGAAGGAGCCCATCGAGAACCTGCTGTACTTCCGCTTCGCCAACTCCTTCCTCGAGCCGATCTGGAACCGCAACTACGTCGAGAGCGTCCAGATCACGATGGCAGAGAACTTCGGCGTCCAGGGCCGTGGCCGCTTCTACGAGGAGGTCGGGGCGCTGCGCGACGTCGTGCAGAACCACTTGCTGCAGACGGCGAGCATCCTGGCGATGGAGCCGCCCGTCGGCGGCGCGGTCGAGTCTCTACGCGACGAGAAGGAGAAGGTGTTCAGCGCCATGCGGACGTTGGAGCCGCGCGATCTGGTGCGGGGCCAGTTCAACGGCTACCGCGACGAGGACGGCGTTGCTCCCGACTCCGACGTGGAGACGTTCGCCGCCGTCCGGGTGTTCGTGGACTCGTGGCGGTGGAACGGGGTGCCGTTCTTCATCCGGGCGGGGAAGAACCTGCCCATCACCGCGACCGAGGTGATCGCCAAGCTCCACAAGCCGCCGCAGCAGGTGTTCGAAGAGGAGGAGATCGATCCCGACGACCAGAACTACCTGCGGTTCCGACTCGGTCCCGACCGGGTGGCCATAGCCCTCGGGTGCCGCGCGAAAGTGCCGGGCGAGTCGTTCGCCGGCGCGCCCGTCGAGCTCTACCTGTGCAACCAGGCCGCCGACGAGATGTCCGCGTACGAGCGCCTCATCGGCGACGCCCTGACGGGAGAGGCGCTGCTGTTCGCGCGGGAGGACGGCGTGGAGGCGGCCTGGCGGGTCGTCGACTCCGTGCTCACCGACCACGGCATCGCCCATCCGTACGAGCAGAAGACGTGGGGACCGGCCGAGTCCAACGCGCTGCTCCCGGAGGGTGAGTTCTGGCACGATCCGAAGCCGTGAGCACGGCGTGAGCAACGGCAGGGCGCCGGGCGAGCTGTGGCTCGTCCGCCACGGCGAAACCGAGTGGACGGCGACCGGCCAGCACACGAGCCGTACCGACGTGGCGTTGACCGCCACCGGCCGCGAGCAGGCCACCTCCGTCGGCGGTGTCCTCGCCGGACGTCCCTTCGTGGTGGTGCTGTCCTCCCCGCTGTCGCGCTCGATTGAGACGTGCCGCCTCGCCGGCTACAGCGACCGCGTCGAGACCGACGACGACCTCAAGGAGTGGGACTACGGCGAGTACGAAGGGCGCACGACGGCGGAGATCCGGGAGGAGCGCCCGGGTTGGACCGTGTGGGCCGGATCACCGGGAGGCGAATCCCTGGACGACGCAGGAGCGCGAGCCCGCCGCGTGATCGATCGAGCCACCGCGGCCGGCGGGGACGCGGTGTTGTTCTCCCACGGCCACTTCCTGCGTATCCTCGGCGCCACCTGGGTGGGCCTGCCGCCCGAGGGTGGGCGGCTGCTCTCGCTCGGCACCGCGTCGCTCAGCATCCTCGGCTACGAGCGCGAGGCCCGTGTGATCCGGGGGTGGAACCGGTCGTGCGAGGTCGGCTAGGCAACGAGGATGCCCGCCGAACCCGTCGCCACCCCGAACGCCCCGCCCGTCGCCGGCCCGTACTCGCCGGCCGTGCGCGCCGGTGACTGGCTCGTGCTGGCGGGTCAGGTCGGGCTCGATCCCGCCGCCGGTCGTCTTGCCGAAGGCGGAACTGGAGGCGAGACGCGCCAAGCGCTGGCGAACATCACGACCGTGCTGGCCGACTGCGGCGCGAGCTGGGGCGACGTCGCCAAGGTGAGCATCTTCGTCACGGACATCGCCGACTTCCCCGTCGTGAACGAGGCGTACGGTGCTGCCGTGGGCGACCATCGGCCGGCACGCAGCACGGTGCAGGTCGCCGCCCTGCCCGCGGGAGCGCGGGTCGAGATCGAGGTCTGGGCGCACAAGCCCGTCTGAGAGAGAGGTCGCGATGGCAGACGACGACGTGCTCGCCAACATCCAGCAGCTCGCCGACGAGGAGCACGAGCTCTACGAGCGGCATCGCGCGGCCGGGAGCTCCTTGACCGAGGACGAGCACCGCCGGCTTGAGGAGCTCCAGGTGCGGCTCGACCAGTGCTGGGACCTGCTTCGTCAGCGTCGCGCCCGCCGGCAGTACGGCGAGGACCCTACGGACGCGCGGGCTCGCGACGAGTCGACGGTCGAGGGCTATCAGCAGTAGGCGGGCGTGACGGCATCATGGCGATGTCGCCCAGGGAACAACCCCTCGGTAGCTCCTGTTTGCGGGTGAGCATCGACCCGGAGAGGAGAGCGATGAGCCCCGAAGTGACCAAGGCGGACGAGGAGTGGCAGAAAGAGCTGACCCCGGCCCAGTACCAGGTGCTCCGGCACGCCGGCACCGAGCCTGCGTTCACCGGCGAGTACTGGGACTGTCATGACGACGGCGTGTACCGCTGCGCGGCGTGCGGCGCCGAGCTGTTCACATCCGACACCAAGTTCGAGTCCGGCACGGGCTGGCCGAGCTTCACGGAGCCTGCGGTCGCCGACGCGGTCGAGCTGCGCCGTGACAACAGCCACGGAATGGTGCGCACCGAGGTCGTATGCCGCCGGTGCGGCGGCCATCTCGGTCACGTGTTCGACGACGGACCGGGCCCGACCGGCCAGCGCTACTGCATCAACTCACTGTCGCTCGACCTCGATCGAGGCGCCGGGTCGTGACGCAGGCGGCCGGTTCGCCCGCTGCCCCCCAGCTCGTCGAGTTCGGGACGGCGCGCGGGCGGTGGGTGATCCTCGCCGCCATCCTCGGCTCCGGCGTCGCGTTCCTCGACTCGACTGTCGTCAACGTGGCGCTGCCCCACATCGGCGACGACCTGGGCGGCGGGCTCTCGGGTCTGCAGTGGACGCTCGACGGCTACCTGCTGACGCTGAGCGCGCTGCTCCTGTTGGGCGGTGCGCTCGGCGACGAATACGGCCGCCGGCGCATGTTCGTGATCGGGCTCGTCTGGTTCACCGCCGCATCCGTGCTGTGCGGTCTCGCGCCGAGCATCGGCACGCTCATCGCGGCGCGGGCGCTGCAGGGCGCGGGCGGGGCGCTCCTCGTGCCTGGGAGCCTCGCCCTCATCACCGCCAGCTTCCGTTCGGAGGACCACGGTTCCGCGATCGGCGCGTGGTCTGGCCTCACCGGCGTCGCCACTTCGATCGGTCCGTTCCTCGGCGGCTGGCTCGTCGATGCCGTCTCGTGGCGGCTCGTGTTCCTCATCAACGTCCCGCTCGCCGCGCTCGCGCTCTGGGTCACGCTGCGCCACGTGCCCGAGAGCCACGACCCAGAGGCGGGCAAGCGGCCGGACTTCGCCGGTGCAGGCGCCGCGACTCTCGGCCTCGCCGGCGTCGTGTTCGCGCTGATTCAGGGGCCCGCCCACGGCTGGTCGCCGTTCGTGGTCCTCGCCGGCGTTGTGGGCTTGGCCGCTCTGGTCGCGTTCCCGTTCATCGAGATGCGCGTGAGGTCGCCGCTGGTCCCGCTCGGCATCTTCAGGTCGCGACAGTTCAGCGGAGCGAACGCCACGACCTTCGTGGTGTACGCGGCGCTGGGCGTGGCGCTCTTCCTCGTCGTCGTCGAGTTGCAGACCGTGCTCGACTACTCGGCCCTCGCGGCCGGGACGGCCACCCTCCCGATCACCGTGCTCATGCTGTTGCTCTCCCCCCGCGCCGGCCGGCTGTCGCAGCGCATCGGCCCGCGCGTCCCGATGACGATCGGGCCGCTCGTCGTGGCGGCGGGGCTCGTCCTCCTGGCAGGCATCAGCCCCGGTACGACGTACTTCACGGGGATCCTCCCCGGGCTCGTCGTGTTCGGGCTCGGGCTGTCGCTCACCGTGGCCCCGCTCACGGCGGCGGTGATGGGCTCGGTGGAGGAGAACCACGTCGGCGTGGGCTCGGGCGTGAACAACGCCGTCGCCCGCGTCGCCGGCCTGCTGGCAGTGGCGGTCCTCCCCGCCCTCGCTGGCCTCGAGACCGCATCGGCGGGGGTCGAGTTCACCGACGGCGTGGGACGCGCCCTCTACATCTCGGCCGCCCTCGCCGTCCTCGGAGCGATCAACTCCTGGATCACGATCAGGTCGGCCGCGCGTGTCGCGACGCCGCCGCAGTCGCTGTCGGTCTCCTGCCAGGACCCGTGCGTGCGGGAACGACAGGGGGAGGTAGACGAGGCCGCGTGACGGGCGCATGCTGATGGAAGGATGACCTTCCGTCAGCTCGGCGCTGTCGGCGTGGTGCTGGTGATGGGGCTCGCCGCCCCCGGGGCTGCCGCCGCCGGGACCGGTCCCGCGCCGCGACCGGAGGCTTATCGCGACCAGCCGCCGCTCGCCTACGTGTCGGAAGGCCGGGTGCTCGTGCTCGACGGCGAGGGCAACCCGCCGGTTCGCGTGCGCGGCGTCGCCGACGCGTGCTGCGTCAGCTTCTCGCCCGACGGCTATTACGTCGCCTTCGAGCGGCACGGTGACCTGTGGGTCGCGGAGCACGACGGCACCGAGCTCCACCGGGTCGCACGCTCGGTCGCGCGCTGGGAGTGGGCGCCCGACGGGCAGGCCCTTGCGGTCGTCCGCAAGGCGTCCCCCGACGGGACAGCCGGGACCGGCATCGAGTTCGTCGGTGCCGAGGACCCGGCCATCCGGGAGACCCTGCTCCCCGATCACCGTGTCCTCGACATGGCCTGGGCCGGGCTCGGCCGCCGCATCGCCGTCTCCGCGGTCCCGGCGGGCGACACGAACGGCGGCGGCGCGACGGCGCAGCTGTTCATGCTCGAGGTCCCCGGCCCATACGGCGAGGACTGCCCGGCACTGTGCCCAGAGTCCCCGCTCTCCGTTTCCGTCGAGCATCCGGCGGCCGCATCGGGCCCGCTGCTCGCGGGCTGGTCGCCGAACGTCGAGAACATCGCGCTCTGGACCGAGCCCAGGAACGGCGCCACCCTCGGCGTCGTCTCACCGCGCGGTGGCGGCATCACACCGATCGCGGGCACGCTCGTACGGCGGTCGTGGGTGCAGTGGTCGAGGAACGGCGACCGCCTGCTCGTCGTCGAAGGAACCGCCCGCGAAGCCGGTGCGCCCCGAGTCCTCCTGCTGTGCACGAACGCGACGGCCTGCCGGCCCATCGCAGGCGGCGACGAAGCGGTCGCCGACCCGGCGTGGTCGCGCTCCGGCGCGATGGCCTACGTCCGGACCGATCGCCGTGAGCTGTGGATCGCGAACCGGGACGGTGCCGACGCCCGCCGGGTGGCCGCCGCAGGCGAGGGCGTGGCCGCGCCGCGCTGGCTTCCCGACACCCGCCGCCTCCTGTTCGTGCGCGACGGACGTGTCTGGATGCTCGACACCACCGGGGCCGGTGACGGCGGAGGTCCGGCCGTCCCGGTGGCCGGTCCGATCGGGCGCCGGCGGACGGCCCCGACCGCACCCGGCCGCGAGCCCTCCGATCTCTCGCCCGACCTCGCCGAGCAGCTGTATTCGGTCGCCCCGTAGGGCCGGCGGTGCCAAATCCGTAAACGATTGGCGGAACACGCGAGAACCCGAGATCGTTGTACGTGGGCTTCGAGGCGAATATCCGGCGAGCCGCCCGGAGACCCTCAGAGAATCGCCGTAGCACAACGATGAAGGACGGTACGTGACCCAGGTCACACAGCGCACCGAGCGCCACGACGAGGACCTCGTCCGCGTCTATCTCGACGAGATCGGACGGCACGAGCTCCTCACCAAGGACGACGAGGCCCGCCTCGCCCAGGACATCGACGCGGGTCGAGACGCCCGCGCCAAGCTCGACGAGCCGGGCCGCATCAAGCGGAACGACCGCCGCAAGCTCGAGGAGGCGGTCCTGCGGGGCGAGGCCGCCCGCCGCGAGTTCATCCAGTCCAACCTGAGGCTGGTCGTCTCGATTGCCAAGAAGTACCAGGCGTCGGGGCTTCCCCTCCTCGACCTCGTGCAGGAGGGCAACCTCGGGCTGATGCACGCGGTCGAGAAGTTCGACTGGCGCAAGGGCTTCAAGTTCTCGACGTACGCGACGTGGTGGATCCGCCAGGCGATTCAGCGTGGCATCGCCAACACCGGCCGTACGATCCGACTCCCGGCCCATGCCGGTGACAACCTGCTGCGCCTCCACCGGGTCCGCGCCCAGCTCGAGGCGGAGCTGGAGCGCGAGCCGACCGTCGCCGAGCTCGCGCGCGAGCTCGACGTCGCCGAGGAGAAGGTGACCGAGCTGCTGCTCGTGGCCCCGGACCCGGTGTCGTTGGCGGAGCCGGTGAGCGAGGACGGCGAGACGGAGCTGGGAGACCTCGTCGAGGACCGCAGCGCCGAGTCGCCGTTCGACGCCGCCGCCCGCGCCCTGCTGCCGGCCGAGGTCGAGAAGCTCCTCTCGGTGCTCGACGAGCGGGAGCGACGGATCCTGAGCCTGCGCTTCGGTCTCGACCGCGGCGAGCCCCGCACGCCCGACGAGGTGGGCGAGCTCGTGCACCTCAGCCGCGAGCGGGTCCGCCAGATCGAGGCCCGGGCGTTGTCGCGGCTCCGTCACCCTTCGGCCGACACCGGCATCCGCTGGCTCCTGGCCAGCTGACGGTCAGTCGCGCCCGCGAGCGCGCACCAGCCACACCGGTGCCGCGTCAGCATCGACCGCGACGTGCGAGACGTCGACGAGCCCGGCCCGCGTCAGTACTGCGTGCGCGCGGTCTGGCTCCTCGCGGCTGAGGACCGCGAGGCGGCCGCCGGGCCGGAGCGCGCGGGCCAGGTTCGTGAACCCGGCATCGGGGTCAGTGAACACGTGATGCGCGCGTCCGCTCACGATCACGTCGAAGCGGAGCGGAGCGAACCGCTGCGTCTGGGCGTCGGCGTGGACGAAGCCGACGTGAGCGAGGCCGGCATCGGCCGCGCGCTGCCGCGCCTGCTCCAGCATCGTCAGCGAGTCGTCGACACCGAGCGCGAGGCCTGAGGGCCCGACCCGACGCGCCGCGTCCAGCGTCGTGTCGCCGATGCCGCAGCCGACGTCGAGCACGCGCGCGCCGGGCTGGACCCCGGCGGCATCGAGCAGGGCGCGTTCGAGGGCCGACGTCGTGATGATGCTGACCATCGAGGTCATCCGGCCTCTTCCCGCCCTGGGGTGTAGTTCACACTGTGTATTTGACATACCTCGGCTTGTCAAGTAAACAAACGGCATGGGTCGAGGACGACGATTCGGGACGCACCATCACGGCGGGCGGGGTGCCCGATGCCGGTGGCTGACCCAGCCCGGCACGTGGGAGGTCCACGCCCGCGTCGAGCGCTTCGTCGAGCCGGCGCTCCTGCTGGTGCTTCGGGACGGCGAGACCCACGGCTACGACCTCGCCGACTCCCTCGCCGAGCTCGCGCCCGACGACCCCGTCGATCTCGGCAACCTCTACCGGCTGCTGCGATCGCTCGAAGCCGAGGCGGTGGTGACCTCGCGCTGGCGCGACGACCTCCCCGGCCGCATCAAGCGCACCTACGAGATCACCGACGACGGACGGCGGCTGCTCGACACGTGGGCCGAATCTCTGCGCAAGACCGACGAGACGATCGCCGCGTTCCTGCGGCGCTACGAGGAAGGAGCTGCCACGTGAGAGCAGAGCACCGCGCGATGCGCGAAGAGTTCCGGCGCATGCGCCGAGTGCACCGGGCCCGGCGCAAGTACGACGACTATCGCTGGTGGCGAGGCGAAGACGACGTCACCGCGCTCGAGGAGCTCCAGCGCGATCTGGAAGAGGCGGCGGCCGACGTCGCCGAGCGCATCAAGCGGCTGAAGGCGTCGCAGGAGCTCTAAGCCCGGCTTTCGCACGTCGCGGAGTCAGGATGCCGTGGCGCCGCATCGACCGATGGAACCAGATCGTCGACACTGCGATCGCGCTTCCCGTCAGCCCCCACGAGACCAGCGTCTTCGCCACGAGGAACGTCGCCAGTGACTGGCTGAACAAGAGCCACAGCGTCACCGACGCGTTCGCGAGCTGCGTGAAGGCCCACAGCAGCGTGATCTGCAGGAAGAACCGGCGGACGGACGCGTGCGCGAGCACGCCGGTCGGGATCGGACAGAAGTCGCGCGCCAGTCGTTCCGCCAGCGGTCGACCCAGTGGCACTGACAGCAGGAACGCGGCGGCGACGAGCGCGGTGCCCAGCGTCGGCTGCAGGAAGTAGAGAACCACGCTGCCCGAGGCAATCGCCACGACCGTCCGGGCGGTCAGCGTCACCGTGGTGAGCAGCAGGATGCCGGGGACGCGCTGGCCCATGATCAACCGCCGGGCGACCGCGGCGTACGTCCAGCCCAAGCCGATCAGCACCGCGCCCCACACGCCGACGAAGTGCAACGCCAGCAGGAACAGGGCGAGCGGGACGATCGTGCCCTCGATCACGTGGGGCACCGCGTGCCGGGCCAACGTCCGGAGACGCGGAATCTCGAAGTGCGGGACGTCGAAGGGGGTCGTCATGGAACGAAGCGCGCACTCTAGATGCCGAAACTGTGAACACGACGTCAGGGCCCCCGGCGCTCCCCCGTACACTCCCGCCCAATGCGCTGGATCGTGCACGGCGAGCGCACTCTGTATTCGAGTCCCTGGGTCGGCCTGCGCCTGGCCGACGTCGAGATCCCGGGCGGCGAGCGGTTCGACCACCACGTCGTCCGCGTGCCGCGCCAGGCGGCCGGCTGCGTCGTCCACGACCCCGAACGAGGCGTGCTCCTGCTGTGGCGGCACCGGTTCATCACCGACACCTGGGGGTGGGAGATCCCGGCGGGCGCCGCCGACGACGGTGAGACCCCGGCCGAGGCCGCCGCCCGCGAGGTACGCGAGGAGACGGGCTGGCGTCCGGGACCGGTCGAGCACCTCGTCACCTACCAGCCCTCGAACGGCCTCTCCGACCAGCGGTTTCACGTCTTCCTTGCTCGGGGTGCCGAGCACGAGGGCGATCCCGTCGACTTCGGTGAGGCCGAACGCATCGCGTGGCGATCGCCGGCCGAGGTGCGCGACGACATCGCCGGCAACCAGGTCGCAGACGGCCTTTCTCTCACGGCCTTGCTGTTCGCCCTTGCCTACGACCGGCTCGGGTCGTCCCGCTAAATCGACTCGAGGTCGGCCTGGCTGTACACCCGGAACGCGATCAATGTGCGCGTCCGGAGCACACCCGGCTGCGCCGCGATGCTGCCGGTGACGAGGTCGGCGAGCGACTCGTGGTCCGAGACTCGGATGACGACGACGATGTCCTCGTCGCCGGCGACCGAGTACGCCGCGCTCACGCCTTCGAGGTCGGCGATGTCGCTCGCCAGCGCCGCGATCCGCGCCGGCTCGGCGGTGATGAGGACGATGGCGTGGACCACGAGGCCCGAATGTACGCCGGTACCGCGATGCCTGCGACGCCCACCGATGAGTCTTCTCGCGCTCGCCGGTGAGGTCGAACCTTGCGCTCGCAACGGTAGAAGTCAGCCTCGGGAACGCTCTGCGCGTATCCCGTGACCTGCACCGACGTGGTGGGTTACCGACACAACTAGGTCGGCCTCTTCTTGTCTGACCTCGTGATGGCGTCGTAGAGCAGTTTCCCACGCTAAGGCTCGAGATTTCCCACGGCGGGTGTCACTCCGCCAACGCTTGGAGGAATGCCGCTCAGATCGCCGGTTTGGTGCGCGCATGAACTCGGAGTCGCGTGTTCCGGCGTGTCGTTCTGTGCGTGACGCTGATCCGGCGATCGGGGACGCGGGCGCCGGATGGCGCGCTTGACAATTCTGGGACGGGGCCCCGTCCGCGGGACCGGTCGGGACCTCCCATTTCCGGGCGTCTCGCGCGCTCGTCGTCGCACCGCCGAGTCGAGCGCTGTGTACAGCGCGGATCGGGACCGGGTCGATATGGATACGGTGATCAAGTGACGACGGTCCGACGCAGCGCCTCGATCTTCCCGGTCTCCGACGTCACCGCAGCGATGGAGCACTATCGACGTCTCGGGTTTGCCACGAATAGGAAGGCGGTGGCTACGCGTATGCCACGCGCAACGCCGTTGAGATCCACCTCGCAGGGACACGCAGCCTTGATCCAGCACGACGACAAGCGCCGCGTACTCTGGGTCGAGGCCGCGGACGCATTGGCGCGCGAATGGGCCACGGCGGGGGTCCGGGTGACAACCCCAATCGACACCGACTGGGGCAGCACGAGGGCGCTCATACTGATCCGTACGGCAACCTCATCCGGTTCGGTTCGCCAGTCCGCCGCTCCGCATAGAGCCGGGACGAGCGACATCGACGGCGCCGCGCGGCAGGATCTGCGCCATACGCTTAGCGGGCTGATAGTTGCGACTCGCACGGTTGACGGTGGACCGGATGGTCAGCCCGTACGGCAATGTCTGCACCGAAGTAGCAAACCGACCCCGGCAACCACTCGTTTAGCGTTGAGCAGCGGCAACCGGATCTCGGCGACGCAGTCCGGTGACAAACATTCCGACCGCGAAGACCAGGACGGCAAGCAAAAAGGCAATACCAGCGAGATCCTGAACGTGACTCTCTAAGCCCGAGTAGCCAACATCGATCCCGATAGCAGCGGTGAGCAAACCCGCGAGTACCGCCACCCAACCAAGCCAGCCGGCAACTACGCGGGTAGCGACAATCGCGGCGCCAAAGAGCACGAAGGTCAGCCCGAGCAGCACGCGGAAATAACTCTGGACCCCCCACTCGAGCCAGCGCACGGTTTCGGCGTCGGCGAAGCGGATCGCTCTCTGCGCCCCCGACGCATCAGCCCAGGCGTCTACGGCTTGCTTGAGGGCGACGCCATCTACGGCCTGCAGTACGGCCCAGGTGCCCGCCGTCACGATGGTGGCCCCAGCAGCGAAGCGCGCGAGCAGCGGAACCTCACCACGCAACTGCAAGGTGCGGTAGAGGACAAGCAATCCAGCTAGGGCGATGAGGACGCCGATGAACTGCACAAGGTGAATGGTGACCCAGGCGTCGCTGTCGGCGTACTTGGTGAAAATCGCGCGGTGGTCGTCTTCGTGTCCCGCCGGGTGAAAGAGGGTTGCAACGATGGTCAGAAGGAACCCTCCGAGCAAGAGTACGCCGGTGAGTCGCAAGGTGCTGCGTTCTGATACGAGCTCATTTGCTCGAGGCTCTGCGGTGGCCCTTGGACTGGTCATTTGGACCCCGAGTGGTCGGCGCCGCCGTTGACGAGTGCGGCGGCGGTGTCGCAGAGCATCGCGTCCGCAAACACTGCGAGCAACCTAGGGCGGCTCAGATCGCGGCCCACCCCTTCCCGCGACGGCGTCGGCCCCCCGTGCGTAGTACGGCCAGACCGTCCCCGCTCGAGGCCCGATAGGCGTCGCCCGCTGCCCCACGAAGAGCTTCTTCACCTCGGGTGAGCACCTCGCGCTCAATCAGGTGGTCTGAGTTCGCACCGAATGCGCGACCAGAATGTCGTAGCTCGTCCGAACCAGCGTGATACAGATCGGCACCACCTCTGGAGCGCGTATCAGCGACCTCCCGCGCCTGGCCAGTGCGCCGGCAACGTTCTTCTGACGGCCTGGCAAAGGCCTCTCAATCGCCCCAGAATCCCCTCGCGGATTTCTGCATCGAGCTCGGCTACCCGTGTCTCGGCCGCCTCGGCGCGCTGGCGCACTGCGTCGAGCTCGGCTACCCGTGTCTCCGCCGCCTCCGCGCGCTGGCGCACTGCGTCGAGCTCGGCTACCCGTGTCTCGGCCGCCTCCGCGCGCTGGCGCACTGCGTCGAGCTCGGCTACCAGTGTCTCGGCCGCCTCCGCGCGCTGGCGCACTGCATCGTGCCTCGCCCCCACCTGTCGCTGTTCGTACTCGCGCTGGCGGCGAAGTTCCTCGAGCTCGCGGCGAAGCCTCTCGAGCGCCTCGGCGTCCTTGCGTAACTGGTCGCCCAGCCTCTCGTTCTCTTCACGCAGTCGGTCCTCGTTCACGGGCGGCGCCCTCCCTTCGAGAACCGCCCCGGGGCGCTACACCGCAGCGGCAGAGCCCACTTTCGCTTTGATGAGTGCCTCGACCCCACGCGAGCGGGAATCCATATTCTCCCGCACTATCAGGTTGTAGATCTCGCCCGGCGCCCTAACCGTGACGTTCGTCAGGGGGATCGGCTGACCCCGCCACCCGAGGCCCGGGCGCGAGTCGTGGTACTGGACCTCGACCTCGACGCTGTCGAAGGGCACGACGAGAACGTGTGCCCTCCACGGTTCTTGATCATTCGAGGTGATGATGACGAGCCCTGCTTGCCGGACCTCGAGAGCCGCGAGGTCGTCACCCTCTACCAGTGCAAAGGATTGCACCTCTTCGAGGTCGAACAGCGCAACGAGCGCGGCTTGGAAACCGACGGCGCCTTGCTGAGGCGTGTGCCGTTGAGCGCCCTTCCGAGCGCCTCGACTTCGTTTTGGTGACCATCTCGGTGCCCTTTACCGGAACAGTCGGCCGAGTCGCCGCCTGTGACCGGCCGGACCGGTTCAAGTACACCAGGTCACGGAGCGCCGGTCCCACCAAACCGCTGGTCA
>DATFPZ010000012.1:0-11380 GCA_035264545.1 Acidimicrobiia bacterium | reverse complement strand
GTCGATCGCCAACAACGACACGCAGGCGATCCAGGACAGGGCCCAGGACTTCGTCCAGGCCTCGACCAAATACGCCAACTACATCGTGACGAACTGCTTGGCGGAGAACCTTCCCGGTGGCGTCACGATCCCGAAGATCCCCGGCCAGTAAACAGACAGCCCTCGTCGCCCTAGCCGTCGCCACCACCACCGCCAGCGTCGCCCGCGGGGTTGTCGGCGGCGGGTGCCGGGACCGAGGCCGGCGCCTGCGTCGGCACCGGCGCGGGTGCGGGCGCGGGCGCGGGCTCGGTGTCCCCGGGTGCCGGTGGCGGTGCGGTGGGCGTCGCCTCCGTGGGCGGGGGCGGCGGCGGCTTCGGGATATCCGTCGTGCGGCCGCGGAGGGGGTCGATGACCTTGCCCGGCGCGTCGCACGCGGGTCCCGGCGGCGGGAAAGCGTCGTCGGGTACGCCTTGGGTCGCCGGGATCATGAAGTTCCGCCAGATGGTGTTCGGGATCTGAGCCCCGAAACCGGCGCCGGGCACGTCCTGCTCGGGGACGCCGTGCCAGACGAACGACACGAGATCGGGAGTCCCTCCGAGGAATGCAGAGCTGATCTTCTCGTCGTTCGTGCCCGTCTTGCCGAACGCGTCGTGGCCCGGGATCCCCTTGCCGCTGGCGGTGCCACGCGGGCTGTCGATGGGACCGTGGAGGATGCTCACCTCGCAGGCGGCGACGTCGGGGTCCAGCACCCGGGTGCCGGGCCGGCCCGTCTCGTCGAACACGACCTTGCCGTCGGGGCCGACGACCTTTTGCACGAAGATCGGGTCGTGGCGGATTCCGCCGTCTGCGATCGTCGACGCGATGTTCGCCATCTCGAGAGGGGTGATCGAGATGACGCCGAGGGTGAACGTGAGCACGTCCCAGTCGTTCACCGGCTGACGTCCCGCGACGTCCGATCGCATGCCGAGCTTCTGGGCCATGTCGATCACCTTGTCGAGGCCCACGCTCGTCGACAGGCGCACGAACGCGCAGTTCACGGACTCGGCCGTGGCGTCGTCCACACTCATGACGCCGCCCTCGCCCTCGCCGCCGGCGTTGTTCGTGGCCCCGTCGAAGCCGGCGACGCTGCACGGAGCGTTGCCGTTGATCTGGTCGTTGCGCGAGTAGCCGTTCTGGAGGATCGTCGCCAGCGTCGTGACCTTGAAGCTCGACCCCACCTGCCGTCCGGCGCCGTCGGTGGCGAGGTTGAACTGGGCGGCGCCGTACGGCCGGCTGTCGGTCATCGCCCGCACGTAGCCGGACTTCGGATCCATCGCCACGAGCGCAGCGCCGAACCCCGGCTTGGCGATCTGGAGCCCGCTCGCCACCGCGAGGTCGGCCATCTGCTGGAGGCTCGGATCCTTGGTCGTGTACACCTTCAGCCCGCCCTGCAGGACCTTGTCGCGTCGTTCCTGGGGCGTCGCGCCGAGTCGCGGATCGCTCAGGAGCACCTCCTGTGCCTTCTCGGCCCAGGCGTTGTCGGGCCGGAGCTCCGATGAGGGCTTCACCGTGGGCAACGGCTCCTGGTTGGCCTCATCCGCCTGCGCCTGCGTGATGTAGCGCTGCTTGACCATCCCCTTCAGCACCTCGGCGCGCCGCTTGATCGTGCGATCGGGGTGGACGAAGGGGTTGTCGCCCTCGGGGTTGCGGATCACGCCGGCGAGCAGCGCGGCCTCGCTCACGGTGAGCTCGTTGAGCTCCTTGCCCCGCATGCCGAACGGTGCCGCGGGGTCGGGCGTCAGGAAGAACCGACGCGCCGCCGCTTTCACGCCGTACGAGCCCTGCCCGAAGTACACGGTGTTCAGGTACTGCTTGAGGATCTCGCGCTTCGAGTACTTGTCGTTCAGGCGATAGGCGAGGATGAGCTCCTTGGCCTTCCGTTGCAGGTCGCGCTTGTTGCCGAGGATCCGGTTCTTCACGAGCTGCTGCGTGATCGTCGAACCGCCCTGACTGATCTTCCCCTCGGTCAGGTTCTCGACGAATGCGCGCGACACGCCGCTGACGTCGACGCCGGGGTTCTTCCAGAACGTCTTGTCCTCGGTGGCGATCACCGCGTTGATCAAGATCTGGGGGACCCGGTCGAGTTCGACTGGCTCACGGTCCTGCACACCGAGCTTGCCGATCTGCGTGCCATTGGTGTCGTACACCAGCGTCGGCTGCGAGAGCTCGCCAAGGCTCTTCACGCTGGTCGTGTAGTGGTGTGCGAGTGCGATCTGACGCGCGCCGGGGACCAGCGCAGCAAGGCAGACGCCAAGAGTGAGACCGCTGACCACGACGATGGCCGCGAGCCTCATGAAGACCTGAGCAAGCTTCGGCATCTGCCGGGGGCTACCTCCTGCGTTCGGTGTCCGCCCCCCACATAGATTGCTCCCTCGGGGACACGAACTGGGGTCAGGCCGGTTCTCTACCCTGGCTCGGTCGTGCCAATGCGAGGCGCACCCGCGCAGGGATTCAAGCAGCGGCGGTCGAAGTGCCGGCGGGAGCCTTCCGCGTCGTCCGGTACGTGGCGAGGCCGCGGACCCGGGCGGCGAAGATGGCGGCCGCGATCACGCAGGCGACGCCGCCCGAGACGATGGCGAACGGCAGGCCGGCGAGGCCGCCGACGACGCCGGATTCGACGTCGCCGAGGACGGGGCCGCCGGCGTACACCGCGAACTCGACGCCGCTGACCCGACCCCGCATGACGTCGGGGGTCAGGTTGGCGGCGATCGTGGACCGGAAGACGGCCGAGACCATGTCGGCGCCGCCTGCACAGACGAACATCGTCAGAACGAGGACGGGCTCGCGCGTCAGTCCCGCCGCGGCGATGCACACTCCCCAGACCGCGACTGCGATCAGCAACGCCCGGCCCTGGCGGCGCACGCGTGTCGTCCACCCGCTTCCCAGGGATGCGAGGAACCCTCCCGCGGCGACCGACGACAGCAGCAGCCCATAAAGGACAGGCCCGCCTCCAAGCCGGTCGGCGAGGGCCGGGAACAACGCCCGCGGCATCCCGAAGACCATCGCGACCAGGTCGATGGCGAACACGCTCAAGATCACGCGATGGCCGCCGAGAAAGCGCAGGCCGGTGATCAACGATGCCCGTGCCGTCCCGATGGCGGTCGAGATCGGCGGCGACGGCGCGATTCCCATGAATGCGACGAGCGCGACGACGAAGGTGGCGACGTCGGTTGCGTATGCGCTCGTGAGACCGAAACTGCCGATCAGCACGCCGGCGAGGGCGGGCCCGGCCATCCATCCCAACGTCGTGTAGATGGATTGGAGGGCAAACCCGGCCGGTCGCAGCTCCTGCTCGAGCAGGAGCGGCAGGAGCGACCGCATGACGGCGAAGCTGATGGCGACCACGCCGCTGGCCGCCGCGCCGACGACGTACAGCAGCCACAGTTGGGGATGATCGAGGCTGGCGTTGACGGCCAGCGTCGCGGAGCACAGCAGCGAGATGGCAGTGACGCCGAGGAGCAGGCGGCGCTTGTCGACACGGTCGGCGAAGCTGCCGCCCACGACCGCGCACACGAGCAGCGGGCCCAGCTCTGCCGCGCCGAGGAGCCCGACAGCCATGGACGAGCCGGTCTGCTCGAACACCTGGAAGGGCAGGGCAGCGGTCGTGACCGTGGTCCCGAACACCGACACCGCCTGCCCGATCCACAACCGACGAAAGTCGCGTGACACTCGCAACGGTGTCGTGTCGGCGAGCAACCTCATGGCAGCTCGACGCTAACCGTCACGAACCTGGGACGACGCGCCGCGTCTTCCCTCCGACGAAGCGGCCCTACCATGCCTGCCCGAGATGCGCCGCCTCACGATCCTGCTCGCCGTTGCCGCATTGGTCGGGCTCGACGTTGCGCCCGCCGCCGCCGCCGGAGCGGCGAACCCGTGGCTGAAACGGCGGGTGCTCAACATCGCGCACCAGGGAGGCGAGGACGAGTTCCCGTCCAACACGCTCTACGCATTCCGGAAGGCGATCCGCGCCGGCGCCGACATGCTCGAGCTCGACGTCGGCGTCACGAGCGACGACCAGATCGTCGTCATGCACGACACCAGCGTCGACCGCACGACCAACGGAACGGGATTGATCTCCGAGAAGACATTGGAGGAGATCCGGGGACTCGACGCCGGATACTGGTTCACGCCCGACCGATCCAACCACTACAGCCACGACCACGGGCCCGGCTCGTACCCGTTCCGGGATGTCGCGACCCGCGAGCGCCGCCCGCCCAAGGGGTTCAACGCGGCCGACTTCCGTGTCCCCACGTTGCGCTCCGTCCTGCGCGCGTTCCCGAACACGCCGATCAACATCGAGATCAAGGGACGCACGAAGGAAGAGGACGTCTCCGAATACGTCTACAACGCCGAAGTCCTCGCCCGCGAGCTCGCCGGCGCGAACCGCGACGACCTCATCGTCGTGTCGTTCCAGCAACCCGCCGTCGACCGGTTCCACGAGCTCCAGCCGAGCACCGGCGTGGCGCCCGGGACGTCGGGTGTCGCCGGCTGGGTGCTCGACGGAACGGCGCCCGCAGCCGGAACGGTTGCGTTTCAGATCCCGATCACATTCAAGCTGGGCACCACCGTGTACGACGTGACGAGCGCGGACAACGTCGAGCGCGCCCACCGAGAGCGCTATGCCGTGCACACCTGGTTCGGCGACTTGGACGTCGACGACGCACGCACGTGGCGGAAGCTCGTCGATCTGTGTGTCGACGGCATCATGACCTCCCATCCCGTCCGGCTGGAGCGAACCCTCAAGTCGCACCGGGCGCCCGCGGCCTGCGCCGCCAAGTAAGCGGTCAGCCCTGCTGCTCGGACCAGGCCTGCATCCGGCGGCCGATCTCGTCCCGGTCGACGTCCTCGATGTGGGTGCTCAGCATCCACTGGTGACCGAACGGGTCGCGGAGGCGCCCGGCGCGATCGCCGTAGAACTGGTCGGCCAGCGGGTACACGACCTCGCAGCCGGCAGCGACTGCTCGCTCCCACAGCGCGTCGACGTCCGGGACGTTGAGCGCCATGACCGCGGTCACGAGCCCACCGACCGAGCTGGGCGCGACGCCGTTGCGTTCCTCACCCTCGTCGGTCATGAAC
Source organism: Acidimicrobiia bacterium (assembly GCA_035264545.1). Classification (GTDB taxonomy): domain Bacteria; phylum Actinomycetota; class Acidimicrobiia; order IMCC26256; family JACDBD01; genus JALZAA01. The sequence continues at coordinate 6,286 of DATFPZ010000012.1, read as the reverse complement.
ACGACAGAGTCGCCGATGCGAACCTCCGAGTGAACGACCTTCCCGTCCGGCGCTTTGTACGGCTCCTCGGACACGGTCGCACCGAACGCCTCCTGGTAGAACGCGATCGCCGCGGTCGCGTCATCGAACACGAGCCGGGTCGCCACCGTGGGGCTGCCCTCGGCCACGGGTTCGACGCCGCCGGCCATGCCGCTACGTGGCGTCGGGCACCGGCTGCGGCGGTGCCGGACCGGCGTAGTGCGCGCTGGGCCGGATGAGACGGTTGTCCGCCGACTGCTCGAGCACATGGCTGGTCCAACCGATCACACGGCTCGACGCGAACGTCGGCGTGAACATCTCTCGCGGCACACCGCACGTGTCCATCACGACGCCGGCGTAGAACTCGACGTTCGTGTACAGCTGGCGGCCCGGCTTCATCTCGGCCAGGACCTCGATCGCCTTCTGCTCGATCGCCTCGGCGAGATCGACCTTGGGTCCGCCGAGCCGCTCCGCGATCCCGCGCAGCATCGTCGACCGGGGGTCGTCGGTCTTGTAGACGCGATGCCCGAACCCCATGAGGCGATCGCCGCGCTCGACGGCGTCCCGCAGCCACGGCTCGGCTTTGTCCTCGGTCCCGATGGCGTCGAGCATGGCCAGCGCGCGGCTCGGCGCGCCGCCGTGGAGCGGCCCCGACAACGCGCCGATCGCGCCGACCACCGCCGATCCGAGGTCGGCTCCCGTCGACGTGATCACACGGGCCGTGAAGGTGGAGGCGTTGAAGCCGTGGTCGATCGTCGAGATCAGATACTGCTCGACCGCCCGCGCGTACTCCGGTTTCGGGACCTCGCCTTGCATCATGTAGAGGTAGTTCGCCGCGTACGGCAGGTCCGGGTGCGGGTCGATCGGCTCGAACCCGTGCTTGAGCCGGTACAGCGCGGTGAGCAGCGTGGGCACGACGGCGCACGTCTGGAGCGCCTGGCCGCGTAGCTCGGCGCGGCTGCCGTCGAGCCACGGCCGGTAGTCGAGGTCGACCGCCATCATCGAGTACGTCGTGCGCAGCATGTCGAGCGGGGGCGCGTCCGGTCCGCCCAGGGCCGCCACCTGTGGCAGCAGCTCCTTCACCTCGACCGGGATCGTGCGCTGCGGCTTCACCTCGTCGATGAAATCGTCACGCTGGCGCAGCGAGGGGAGCTCGCCCTCGAAGAGCAGGTACCACACGTCTTCGAGCGTCCGCCTCTCCGCCAGGTCGATCGCGTTGTACTGCCGGTAGTGGTAGAAGCCCTCGAGGCCGCGCACGTCGCCGATCGTCGTATCGGCGACGACGACGCCCTCGAGGCCCTTGGGGACCTCGGCCGCGGGGCGCTCGACCGGCTGAACCTGGGCGATGCGCATGAGGTCGCGCATCGACACCAGCCCGACGAGCTGCGTGCCGTCGACGACCGGGATGTGGCGGTACCCGTGTTCGGACAGGCTCGCGAACGCCTCGGCAGCGGGCACGCCCGGCGCCACAGAGTCGGGGTTCGGCGTCATCCATTCCGACACGTGCACCTCGCCCGTGTCGGCGCCGGCGGCCGCAATCCGGATCATGTCGCGCTCGGTCAGGATGCCGACAGGTTTCTCGTCCTGTACGACGACAACGGATCCGACGCGCTTCTCGCGCATGCGTCCGGCGGCTTCGGCGAGGGTCTCGTCGGGGGTCGCGGTGACCACCGGGGTGCTCATGAGCTCGGCGACAGTGGGCGCGCTGGAACCGTCGGTCATGAGCAACGTCCCTTCTTCGGTCAGGCTCCGCGCTGAGTCTACGTCGCGACGCTAGGAAGCCGGTTCCCCGTGACGGCCCGCGCCCGACGCGAAACGCGCCGCGCCCTCGAGTGTTTCGCCCGACGCGATCGTCGCCGCGCCGCGCGCGAACTCGTTCGACAGCGCGTCGTCGAGCGAGAGCGCCCACTGCTCGTAGCTGGAGCGGCGATCGCTGCGGAGGCAGAGCTGGGGGAGCCGCGCGAGCTCGTGCGCCAGCGCGACCGCGCCGTCGAGGGCCGCGCCCGGCTCGGTGAGTCGGTTGGCCAGTCCAAATGCCAGCGCCTCGTCGCCCGACACGCCGCGACCGGTCAGGATCATGTCGAGGGCGCGGCTGTGCCCGATGAGCCGGGGCAAGCGGACCGTGCCGCCGTCGATCAGCGGGACGCCCCACCGGCGGCAGTACACGCCGAAGACGGCGTCGCGGGCGGCGACGCGCAGGTCGCACCACAGCGCGAGCTCGAGCCCGCCGGCGACGGCGTGACCTTCCACGGCCGCGATGACGGGCTTGTCGAGCAGCATGCGGGTCGGGCCCATGGGCCCGTCGCCGTCGGGGACAGCGCGGTTGCCGCCGCCGGTCGAGATCGCCTTGAGGTCGGCGCCGGCGCAGAACGCGCCGCCGGCGCCGGTGAGGATCGCGACGTCGCGGTCGCCGTCGTCCTCGAAGGCGCGGAAAGCGTCGGCCAGCGCCTCGGCCGTCGCGCGGTCGACGGCGTTGCGGACGTCGGGTCGGTCGATGGCCACGATCGTGACCGCCCCGTCGTGGTCGATGCGGACGGTGTTCATGCCGGCTCCTCCTTTGCGTCGAGCGTCGCCACAAGGTGCGCGGTCTCGTTCAGGGTCACCACCGAGCGCTCGCCCGTCCGAGCGGCGGCGACTCGGGTGATCGACGTGTAGCCGGGCTCGAACCACAAGTGTCGTTCCAACCCCAACAGCGCGGCCACGTAGACGTTGATCACTCCTCCGTGACAGACGGCGGCGACGCGTCCGCCTGGGAAGCGTTCGATGACGGCGTCGACGCACGGGACGATGCGGGCCCGGAACTCGTCGGGGGGCTCACCGCCGAGCTCTTCCCAGCGGCCTTCGATCATCGCCCGCCAGCGATGATCGCGTGTCTCGCGCATCTCCTCGACGGGGATGTAGTAGTCGGCTTCGGCGTCGTACTCCATGAGGCCGTCGTCCGTCTCCACCTCCAGCTCGAGGCCTTCGCCGACGATCTCCGCCGTCTCCTGCGCCCGGCATAACGGGCTCGACAAGACGGCGTCGATCGGTTCGTGCTCGAGCCACTGCGCGAGCCGCACGGCCTGGAGGCGCCCGCGAGGCGTGAGACCGGGATCGGCGGGCACTGGATTCGACCCCGGCGCGATGCGCACGGGCTCGGCGTGGCGGATGAGGAGCAGGTCCACGGGGGGTCAGCCCGTGAGCTCGAAGCCGAGCACGGCTTCCAGCTCGGCGAGCGCGGCTTCTGGCTCGGCGACCTTGATCGTCGTCATGCCGAGCTCGCGTGCCGGCTTGAGGTTGGCGCCGAGGTCGTCGAGGAACACCGTGGCCGGCGGCGAGACCTCGAGGCGTTCGCAGACGAGCGCGTAGATGCGCGGGTCGGGCTTGCGCAGCCCTTCGACCGCCGACTCGACCATGACATCGAACCAGTCCTCGGTTGGCCACGCTCGGTTACTGCGCGCCGGGTCGTCGGCCCAGTTGTTGGTGAGCGCCGCCGTCTTCAGCCCGTGGCGTCGGATCGCGCCGATCGCCGTCACCATCTCGGGTCGGGCATCGAGCCCGACGCGGACGGCACCCATCAGATCGCGTGCCGAGACGTTGCCGCCGTGCGCCGCGCACTCGGCGTCGAACGCGTCGCAGAACTCGTCGAAGTTCAGCACGCCCCGTTCGAGCCGTGACCATGCACCGTGCTCAGGGTCGGCGAGGACGACCTCGCTGAGGAACCGGTGGGGGAGGCCGTGATCCCGCTCGTACGCCCGGAACACGTCGAGCGGAGACGGGAAGACCACCCCTCCCAGGTCGAAGACCACAGCCTCGTAGCTCACGGGTCGATCAGGACGCCCGGGTTCAGGGTCGCGTGCGGGTCGAGCGTCGCCTTGGCCGACCGCAGCGCCTCGGCGAACAGGGGCGGGCGCTGCCGGTCGTACCACCGCCGGTGGTCGCGACCGACCGCGTGATGGTGTGTGATCGTGGCGCCGTGGCGGACGAGCACCTCGGATGCCGCGTCCTTGACGACCGCCCACTGCTCGAGCTGCGCTCCGGGGCGCCCGGGCGCGATGACGGTGAAGTACGGCGCCGGTCCGTCCGGATACACGTGCGTGAACCGGCAGGTGACGACGCCCTTCGGCGCGCCGATCTCGACGAGCGCGCCGCGCACGGCGTCCATGACGTCGCCGTAGAGCGCGTCGAAGCGGTCCCACGTGATCGCGGTCTCGAACGTCTCGTTGACCATGCCCATGGCCACGAGCGCGTCTCGCGTGTACGGAGCGCGCAGGAACGCGCTCCGCCACGCGCCCGCCGACCCCTCGCGGGCGGAGTCGTCGGTCCGCGTGCTGAGCGCGTCGTCCGGCACCTTGCCGCCGTGATCCCGCGCGAGCTCGACGGCCCGCGCGAGCCACGCCTCGAGCGGGTGGTCGGCCGACTCGAACGCGATCAAGAGCAGGTGCGCCGAGCCGTCGTCGGCGCCGGTGACCATCGCCTCGGTGGCATCGAGGAGCCGACAGTTCGACGGGTGCAGGCCGCTCTGCGCGAGTGCGCGCGCCGCCTGCACGCCTTGCTCGAAGCTCGGGAACCGGGCGGTCGCCGAGGCCCGGAACCGGGGCCGGTCCTGGAGGCGCATCCACGCCTCGGTGATCACACCGAGGATGCCCTCGGAGCCGAGAAAGAGACGGTCGGGCGACGGCCCGGCGCCCGATCCCGGCAGCCGCCGAGACTCGACGACGCCGCGGGGCGTCACGACCCGCAGCGACTCCACGAAGTCGTCGATGTGCGTGTACAGGGTGGCGTAGTGGCCGCCGGAGCGCGTCGCGATCCACCCGCCGAGCGTCGAGCACTCGAACGACTGCGGGAAGTGACGCAGCGTGAGGCCGTGAGGGCGCAGCTGGTCCTCGAGCGCGGGCCCGTACACACCCGCTTGGATGCGCGCCGCCCGGGATGCGCGGTCGATGTCGAGCACCTGGTCGAGGTGGCGCAGGTCGACGGTGACCGCGCCTCGATACGTGTCGCCGACGTCGCACTCCACGCCGCCCACCACGGACGAGCCGCCGCCGTACGGGATCGCGGCTGCGCCCACGCCGGCGCACCAGTCGAGGACGTCGGCCACCTCGGCCTCGGTGCGCGGGGTGGCCACGACGTCGGGCGGGTGCGCGAACTCGCGGCGGAACGCGTGCACGACGTCTCGGAACGACTTGCCGTAGGTGTGCCCGGCCCGCTCGGCGGGCTCCGTCGTGCACTGCGACGCAAGCGAGGCCGGGGCATCGAGCCGGGGCTCGGGGAGGTCGAGCTCGTCGATCGTCGGCGGGTCGGCGCTGGGGAGCTCGTCGAGCTCGAACATGCCGGCCAGGGTCTTGCCCATCTGCTCCTGCTGGTCTCGAGACGGGCCCTCGCCCTCGTATCCCCAACCCCAGAACTTGCGGCGGCGCGTCGCCATCGGCGGCAGGGTAGACCTCTTGACAGAACCCGAAGCCTGTTCGATACTCCGAACGATGTCAGTTACTCCGACACGTGACAGGCGAGCCGAGCGGCGCGATGCGACGCGGTCCGAGATCCTGGAAGCCGCCTGGGAGCTCATGCGCGAGCACGGCGTCGCCGGCCTCTCGCTCCGCGATCTCGGGAAGAAGGTCGGGATGCGGGCCCAGTCGCTCTACTCCTACTTCGACTCCAAGGACGCGATTTACGACGCCTTGTTCGAGGAGGGCTGCCGCGAGTGCTTCGAACGCATCCAGCAGGTCGAAGGCACCGGAGATCCCCGAGCCGACTTCCGGACGCGGTCGCGCGCCTTTGTCGATTTCTGCCTCGAGGACCACGCCCGGTACCAGCTGCTCTTCCAGCGCACGATCCCGGGCTTCGAGCCGTCGCCCGCGTCGTACGCACCGTCAGTCGAGGGGTTGGAGATCAGTCGCAAGGCGCTCGTCGAGGCAGGGGGGACGGACCCCTGTGACCTCGACCTCTACACCGGCGTCGTGACCGGCCTCGTCGACCAGCAGATCTCGAACGACCCGGGCGGCGACCGCTGGTACCGCCTGCTCGACGACGCACTCGACATGCTCTTCGCGTACATCGACGCGAGGGAGAAAGGCAGGACCCGATGAACACGACCGCCACACGCGTCGAAGACATCCCCGCACTGACGCGTTCCGAGGCGATGACGTTCGCCGCCGACGAGTTCGGGCGCTGGCTCGATCTGCTGCGCGGGCTCACGTCCGAGGGCTGGGGGGCGGCGACTGAGTGCGAGCCGTGGGACGTGCGGACGATGGCCTGTCATGTTCTCGGCGCGACCGAGAGTCACGGG
>DATFPZ010000011.1:0-3159 GCA_035264545.1 Acidimicrobiia bacterium | reverse complement strand
CACCCGGGTCGGAACGGAGTGACGCCCGTCGGCCACGGCCTGGAGGTCGAGGTGGTCGAACGTGACCGGTTGGCCCGCATCGACCTCCATCCACTGTCCGTCGGGTGGGGCGAACGGCGTGGTCCACGCGGTGGACGGGTCGCCGTCGATGGCGGACGACGCCCGGGCCGGCAGGTCGCCCGGGAGGCGGGCGGACGAGCGGGCCGTGATCCCGCCGGCCTCGGCGCCGGGGATGCCGACCAGTTGGTCGACGAGCTCGTCGGGCGCGGCGGTCGAGATCCGCGTGGTTCCCGCGAGACCGAAGTCGCGTCCGGCAGGCACGTCGAAGGCCCGCGTCAGGCTCCGCTCGTCCTCGGAGTAGCGGGGCGGCACGAGGATCGTGCGCGAGCGGTTCATCGAGAAGACCAGCCGGTGCTCGAGCGAGTCGCCGCCGACATCACGCGTGAGGTCGACCGGCATGCGGGTGACCTCCTCGACGTGCACGTCCTGCGCCCCGGGCGCGTCGTCGCGAATGCGGATCTCGGCGAAGCCGACGCCACTCACGCCGCTGTAGCTCGGTCGCTTCCCGAGGTTCGTCTCGTCGACCGTGATGTCGAACGATTTCACCGTGCGGCGTGGGAACGCGACGGTCTGACCGGCGTCCGTGCGTGATGCGTCGCCCAGGTTCGTCGTGATCTCGTGACCGTCGTCGAGGCGCAGGGTCGCCCTGGTGATCCAGCGGTTGCGGTCGCCGTAGAGGGGCTGCACGAGATCGATGTGGTCGGTTGTGACCGGGTGGTCGAGCGTGACGCGGATGTGCTCGCCCTCGACGGCGTCGAAGTCGCCCACCTTCCACGCCGTGCGGAGATCGCCGTCCATCGCACGCGCGGGGCGGTCCTCGGGCGTGTACGAGATGTTGTTGCCGTAGGCGGATGCCTGCACCGTTGCCCCGCGTTGCTCGGTGACGGTGGAGGAGTCGTCACCCGCGTCGGGGAAGACCTCGAGTCGGGCGTCGGACGGGTCGTGCACCAGCGGCTTCTCACCCGGTCGCTCCGTGTACCCCACGTTCTCCCGAACCGTGCTCCACCGGCGGGCTCGGCGCCGGTTCGAGTCGGTCACGACGAGGACGGCGCCGTCGGCGTCGGCCTGCTCGCGGAGCGCGGCAGGGTCCCCGGCGTACGAAGCCGAGTACTGCAAGAGGCTGTTCCCGTCGAGCATGCCGAGGCCGGCGATGTCGACCAGGCCGTCACCGCCGCCGGCGACCACCAGCGGGGCGGCCGCGGGCTGGGACCGGATGATCGCCGGCGCGCCCTCGACGGGGAACACCTCGACCGGTGCGGGGTTCGGCGTCCCTGCGGGCAGGGCCAGCGTCTTATCGTCGAGCAGCGGGTAGTCGAGGGGCGGCCCGAGGCTGGTGCCGTACCTCGTCGGCGCGCCGATGCCCGGCGGCGACGGATCGAGCAGCTGCTCCATCTGCTTCGGGCGCACGAGGTTGTAGCGGTCGACCTGGAGATCGGAGCGCAGCAGGATGTCGCCCGCGCTCATCAGTCGGGCGATCGGCGCGATGGCGGCCGGGTCGATCAGTCCCTCCTGGATCCGCCCGTCGAGCGCGTTCAGGAGATCGTTCGTCTCGGGGGTGCCGTACGGGATCAGCTCGCGGGCGACATAAGAGCGGTCCATCAGCCCGGGTGTGATCGGGTCGACCGTGTTCCCCCAGCGGTACGACGCGAAGTCGGAGCCCGGGATCTCGAGCACGCGGGTGTCGTGCGGCCGGGCGTCGACGGCGGCGATCGCCCGGCTCCAGTAGCCCGGGACGTCCTCGGGTCGCTGCAGGTTGTTGCCGTAGTAGTCGCCGTTCCACAACGCCGGGAGCGCCGCGATCACGATCGCGCCGACGAGCCCGATGGTGACGAGCGCGTACCGGTGCAGGTTGCGCCGGTCGAGCCACCTCGCGAACGCCGTGACCCCCGCACCCAGGAGCACGGCCGCGCCCAAGGCGACGAGCGGCACCGCGCGCCCGACGCTGCGTAGCGCCAAGCCTGCGTTCGAGCTATCGGCGAATGCCTTCAGCAGCGCGCCGAACGGCGAAGGGTCGTCGAACGGATGTGCGCCGACGGCGATGGCGACGCCGATCACCATGAGGACTGCGAAGTAGAAGCGGTGACGCCACCGGATGAACGCCGCCCCGAGCAGCGCCAGCGTCGGGACGGCGTAGCTGGCCACGATGAGCGGACGGCTCTGTGTGTAGTGGACGCTGGCTTCGATCCAGTTGCCGAGCTTGTCGCCGCCGTAGAAGAACCAGTAGCCGAGGCCGCGCAGCACCTCGGGCGCCACACCTGCGGTCGCGACGGTCTTCACCGTCTCGGTGTATTTGAGGATGTCGATGCCGTAGGCGCCCTGGGCCCACAAGCCGGAGATCCACCACAGCGAGGCGCCCAGCGTGAGCACCCCGACGCGCGCCAGTGTGAGCGCAGCTCGTCGCCAGTCGACTTCACGCGTGATCCACACCGCGTACGGGACCCACAGCAGCGGCGCTATCAGCGCGAACACGAGCGCGGTCGCGTTCACGCTGCCGACGATCTGCACGACGATGGCGAACGCGGCGGGATATCGCCATCCGCCCTTGCGCAGGGCGCGCACCATCAGCGCGAGCATCCATCCCAGCCCGGCCCACGGGAGCAGGATCACGGAGATGCGGGCCGCGTAGTGCAGGGAGTACGGGCTCAGCATGTACGCGAGCGCGGCGACGACCGCGCCGGGCCCGCGCATGTCGATCGTGCGAAGCAGGTACAGGACGCCGACGCCGGCGAAGAACACGAGGCTGCCCAGCCAGATGCGTTGCGCGATCCAGCTCGGGAATCCCAGGTTCTCCATGAGCCAGTAGTACGGGCCCATCGGGAACACGTAGCCGATGTTCTGGTGCGTCACCGTGCCGAGACCGATGTTCGGGTCCCATATCGAGGGCGCCCGCTCGAGCAGGCGTGTGGGGTCCAGGTACAGGTACTGCTTGGTGTCGGCCGAGACCTTGCCCGTCGCCGTGAGCAGCGGCGGGATGTACGCCAGGGCGGCGAGAAGCGAGTACCCGAGGACTCGTCGCCGGCGCGCGGAAGCCGGCGGTGCCGCCGGCGCCTCCGTCGTGACGGGCGCCGGCCTCCGGGCGACCGTCGTCACGGCCGTCCT
>DATFPZ010000010.1:0-4522 GCA_035264545.1 Acidimicrobiia bacterium | reverse complement strand
GACGTCGAGCTCGCAATTCGTGCCCGGGAACACGACGATGCCGACGCGCGCGCTCAAGTCGACGCCAGCTCGCTGAGCTCGATCTCGTACGCCTCGATGACGGGATTGGCAAGCAACCGACGACACATCTCGTCGACCTGCGCGCGAGCAGCGGCGTCATCGGGTGCGTCGACCACGAGCCTGATGCTCTTGCCGACACGCACGTGCGAGACGTTGTCGTAGCCGAGTGCGGGCAACGACCGTTCCACCGTCGCACCTTGCGGGTCGGCGATCCCGGGAAGATGGGTGATCTCGACGCGCGCCTCGTACCTCATGCGACTAATCGTACTGGCGGTCCTCGGCGCCTCTCGGCTCCTCGGGGTGGTGCCATTCGTCGAAGCTGCGCCCCGTCAGCAGCTCATACGCCTCGACGTAGCGAGAACGAGTCCCGTCGATCACGGCGTTCGGTAGGCGCGGCGCCGGCGGAGTGTGGTTCCAGTCCGTGCCGAGGTAGTGGTCGCGCACGTACTGCTTGTCGAAGCTCGGCGGCGAGACGCCGATGCGGTACTCGTCGGCGGGCCAGTATCGAGACGAGTCCGACGTGAGCATCTCGTCGATCACGAGGAGCTCGCCGTCGATGGTGCCGAACTCGAGCTTCGTATCGGCGAGGACGAGGCCCCGCGACTCGGCGAGCTCGGCGCCGAATCCATACACGCGCAAGGTGATGTCGCGAATCTGCTCGACCAGCTCCCCGCCGACCAGCTCGGCGGCAGCCGCCTCGGTGAGCGGCTCGTCGTGACCCACCTCGGCCTTGGTCGTGGCGGTGAAGATGGGCTCGGGCAGGCGTTCGGCCTGCCGCAGGCCGGGCGGCATAGCGCGCCCGTACACCGTGCCCCGGTCCTCGTACTCGGACCAGGCCGAGCCGAACAGATACCCGCGCCCGATGCACTCGAGCCGGACGGGTTGGGTCGCGCGCACGAGCATCGCCCGGCCCGCGACGTCGGATCCGGCCGTCTCGGGAAAGTCCGTCGGGTCCGAGGAGATCAGATGGTTGGGCGCGAGGTCGGCCGTTTCCTCGAACCAGAACGTCGACAGCGCCGTGAGCGCCCGGCCCTTGTCGGGAACGAGGTCGTCGAGCACGACGTCGAACACCGAGATGCGGTCGGACGCGACAATCAGCAGGCGGTCGTGGTCCACGTCATAGAGATCGCGGACCTTGCCCGTGTACGCGTGCGGCAGCGCGATGCCCGTCACGGAGACGGCGTCGGCGTGTCCAGAGCGTCCACCGCGCGCCCGGCGTGGGCGAGGGCACGGGGCAGCTCGAAGCATTCGTCGAGACGACCGGGCGAGAGCGTGGCGAGCACCTCGGGATCTTCGGCGAGCACGAATCGGAACGGACGCCGCTCCTCCCATGTGCGGGTGGCGGCGCGCTGCACGATCCGGTATGCGTCGTCGCGAGTGCGGCCGGCGTCGACCAGCGCGAGCAGCACCGGCTGGCTGAACACCAGCCCGTACGACGAGTCGAGGTTCTCGAGCATGCGGTCGGGATGCACGCGCATCCCCTCGACGATCGTTCGGAACTGCACCAGCACGTAGTACGCGAGCTGCGCCGAGTCGGCGAGCACGATGCGCTCGACCGAGGAATGGGAGATGTCCCGCTCGTGCCACAGGGCGATGTCCTCGAGGCCGGCCTGGAGATTGCCCCGCAACACCCGCGCCAGCCCGCACAGCTGTTCGCAGCGCCACGGGTTGCGCTTGTGCGGCATCGCGCTCGAGCCCTTCTGGGTGCCCTCGCGGAAGGGCTCCTCGACCTCGCGGACCTCGGTGCGCTGGAGGTGGCGGACCTCGAGGGCGAAGCTCTCGACCGACGCCCCCACCGCCGCGCACGCATAGAGGAACTCGGCGTGGCGGTCGCGGGCGACGACCTGCGTCGCCGGCACCGGGGTCAGCCCCAACTGCTCACAGACGAACGCCTCCACCTCGGGATCGACGTTCGAGTACGTCCCGACGACGCCCGACAGCTTGCCGACCGCCACGGTGTCGCGGGCCCGCCGCAGGCGGTCGCGATCGCGGCGTAGCTGGAGCGCCCACAGCGCAAGCTTCGCCCCGAACGTCGTCGGCTCGGCATGGACACCGTGCGTGCGCCCGGCCATCGGTGTTTCCCGGAACTCCCGCGCCCGCGCCCCGACCGGGCGCTCGAGGTCGTCGACCGCGTCGAGCAGCAGATCGCACGCCCGGACGAGCGTGACCGACAATGCGGTGTCGACGACGTCGCTCGACGTCAGGCCGTGGTGCACCCACGAGCCGGCGGGGAAGCCGACCGACTCCTGGACCACGTCGACGAAGGCGGCGACGTCGTGGTCGGTGACGCGCTCGCGCTCCTCGACGGCGGCGGGAGTGACCGACGCCTGCCGGCGAATCGCCTCGGCGTCGGCCGGCGGGATCACGCCGAGCTTGGCCCACGCCTCGACCGCAAGAAGCTCGACCTCGAGCCACGTGCCGAGCCGCGCCTCGTCGGTGAACAACTCGGCCATCTCGGGCAGGGCGTACCGGGGGATCACGCGGGCTCCTTTCCCTCTGATTCTACGGCCGCGGCCCCGATGTCCCGCCGGTACTGCACCCCCGGCCACGAGATTCGACCGGCGGCCTCGTAGGCGCGGCTCCGCGCGTCGGCGAGCGTCGGCGCGACCGCAGTCACGTCGAGGACGCGTCCACCGGCGGTCATGACCCGACCCTCGGCCTGCTGGGTGCCGGCGTGGAACACCGTCACACCGGGCAGCTCCTCGGCGGCGTCGATGCCCTCGATGAAATCACCCGTGCGCGGCGTCGCCGGGTAGCCCTCGCTCGCGAGCACGACGGTCACGCAGGCGTCGTCCCGGAACTGAGGGTCGAGGTCGGCGCGGCCTGCGGCGGCGTCCTGGCACAGCTGCCCGAGGTCGCTCGCGAGGCGCGGGAGCACAGCCTGCGCCTCGGGGTCACCGAAGCGCACGTTGTACTCGAGGACCTTGAGCCCTTCGGGCGTCAGCATCAGCCCTGCGTAGAGGACGCCGCGGTACGTGATGTCGCGCGCTGCGAGCGCGTGCAGCGTCGGTCCGATAGCGCGCTCCATCACATCGGCAACGACATCGGGGCCGGCGATGGGAACCGGCGAGTACGCGCCCATCCCTCCCGTGTTGGGGCCGCGATCTCCGTCGCCGATGCGCTTGAAGTCCTGCGCCGGCGCCAGCGGCCAGCCGTCGGCCGAGCCGTTGCATACGACCAGCAACGACAGCTCGGGCCCGGTCAGGCCTTCCTCGATGACGCACGTACGACCGGCGTCGCCGAACGCCTGTCCCGAGAGGTAGGCGCGCACGGCGTCGCGCGCCTCGTCGAGCGACTCCGTGACGATGACGCCCTTCCCGCCCGCGAGCCCGTCCGTCTTGACCACGTAGAAGCCCGGGAGGCGTTCGACAAAGGCGAGGGCCTCGTCCTCCTGGTCGGCGGTGAAAGCAGCGTGGCGGGCGGTCGGCACCCCGGCTTCCGACAGGACCGCCTTCATCCACGCCTTCGAGCCTTCGAGGCGGGCGCCGTCGGCGCCCGGGCCGAACACGAGCGTCCCGTGGGTGCGGAGCGCGTCGGCGACGCCGTGCACGAGCGGCTCCTCGGCGCTCACGACGACGAGGTCGGGAGCGATCTCGCCGGCGAGACGGACGACCGCGGCGGGATCGCGGGCGTCGACGGGGACGCACCGCTTTCCCATCGCCGCGACGCCGGGGTTGCCGGGGGCGGCGAGGACCTCGTCGACCGACGCCGCGTTGTCGAGCGCCCACGCCAGTGCGTGGGCACGCCCGTCAGAGCCGAGAACGAGGACGCGCACGCGTGCTTACGCCGCCCGCGGCAGCACGACGGTCTGCTCGCGACCCGGACCGACCGACACGAAGCTCACTCGAACGCCGGCGAGCTCCTCGACGAAGCGGATGTAGTCACGGGCAGCACCCGGCAGGTCTTCGATGCGGGCAGCGCCGTCGATCTCGGCGCCCCAGCCCGCGACCGTCTCGTAGATCGGGCGCACCTTGTGCAACACCGATTGGTGGTACGGCACGTGCTCGTATCGGGCGCCGTCGTCGCCCTCGTAGGCGACGCACACCTTCACCTCCGGAAACGGGGAAAGCACGTCGAGCTTCGTGATCGCGATCTCGGTGCAGGTGTTGAGACGAACGGCGTGACGGAGCATCACCGCGTCGAGCCAACCCGGGCGGCGGCGGCGGCCGGTGTTGGTCCCGTACTCGCCGCCGCGATCGACGAGAAGGTCGCCGTCCGCGTCGCCCTCAGCCAGCTCGGTCGGGAACGGACCGCTTCCGACGCGCGTGACGTACGCCTTGGTGACGCCCACGATGCGGTCGATCGCGCGGGGACCGACGCCGGCACCCGTGCACACACCGCCCGCCACCGGATTGCTGGAGGTGACGAACGGGTACGTGCCGTGGTCGAGGTCGAGGTAGGTGGCCTGCGCGCCCTCGAACAACACCCGCTGCCCGGCGTCGAGCGCCTCGTGCACGAGGTG
>DATFPZ010000009.1:0-10183 GCA_035264545.1 Acidimicrobiia bacterium | reverse complement strand
CTCGTGTGGTGCTTCATCAATGTCAGCGAGTTCGACTCGTCGCTGTACCGCGGCGGGTACCTGGTGTTCGCCTGCATCGCGGCTTTGGTCGTCCTCGTTGCCGTCCACCCCGCCACGACCATCACCGGCGGGCTACTCGGCACCTCGCCGATGGTCTGGATCGGGAAGCGCTCGTACGGCATATACCTGTGGCACTGGCCGGTCTTCTTGGTGACGCGTCCGGGACTCGACATCCCACTGACCGGAATCCCCCTCTTCGTGCTCCGGGTGGCGATCACGGTCGGGCTGGCGGCAGCGTCGTACCGATTCGTCGAGGTGCCGATCCGCAGCGGCGCGCTCGGCCGGCGGCTGGCCGCGCTGCGACAAGCTCCGCTACTGCAGCGTCGACGCGTGCGCGCCCGGCTCGCGTTCGCCGGCGGCGCCGCCGTGGTGACTACGGCCGTGCTCGGGATCGGCCTTGCGGTCGCGCAACCGGCGCCCCGCCCACCCGGCTTCCCGGCGAAGCCTGCGAACATCGCAATCACGACCACTACTGCGCAGCGCGGTTCGGTGCCCACCTCGGCCCCCGCGGCCGCGAACGTGCCGGTTCCCGCGCACTCGGCGCCGAACACGACGCTCACCCCCATCCCGAACGCTCGGGTCACCGCGATCGGCGACTCCGTCATGCTCGGAGCGCAAACGTCGCTCCGACGCTTCCTCGGGGACCGGATCCAGATGGACGCCAACGTCAGCCGCCATTTCGGCGAAGGGCTCGACGTGGTCCGGCGACTGCACGACGCCGGACAGCTCGGCGACGAGGTCGTCATCCACCTCGGTACGAACGGCGCGATCCCCGAGGACCAGCTCGACGAGATGTTGCGACTCCTGAGCGGCGTGAAGCGCGTCGTGGTGGTGAACACGAGGGTCGACCGGCCGTGGGAGCAGCCCGACAACGACGCGATCGCCGCCGCCGTGCCCCGCTACGCCAACGCGGTGCTGCTCGACTGGTACTCGGCGGCGAGCCAACACCCCGAATACCTCGTCCAGGACGGCGTCCACCTCTCTGAAGCAGGCCAGGCCTATTACTCGCTCGTCTTGTCGAGCAAGCTCTGACCTCGAGGTAGTGGGCCGGCACAGGTCCGCTCATTGGTCGGTACCGTCATCGGTGTGACAGAGACCGGTCCGGAGCTCGACGCGGTCCGTTTCCGC
Source organism: Acidimicrobiia bacterium (assembly GCA_035264545.1). Classification (GTDB taxonomy): domain Bacteria; phylum Actinomycetota; class Acidimicrobiia; order IMCC26256; family JACDBD01; genus JALZAA01. Next base: position 8,995 of record DATFPZ010000009.1, on the reverse strand, counting down.
GTTGTGGAACGCGGCCTCACTCCGGATGCCATCCGCGAGCTGACGCCGGTCGTGAGCGCGCTGGCGCTCGAGGCGCTCGGCCCGGTGAAGCAATTGCTGAAGCGCTTCTTCTCCGACGCGGTGTGGACCGCCGACGACGACGACGCGCTGGCCGACATCGTCGGCACGGGGACGGGCGGCGACCGTCGCGAGCTCGAGCCTGGCCTCACGCTCACATGGACCTGGGAGGGTGGCCGCTTCCGGCTCCGGGTGGAGAGTGACGCGGCAGAGGGCGGCGGCGCGTCACCGGCGACCGACGCGGCGACTGACGCGACCGACCTCGGCGGAACCTTCGACGGTGCCGTCGTGCCGGAGGCGACACCGAGCCCGCGCACGATCCGCTTCGCAACCCCGCCGCTCGAGTCCGGCGCGGCGCGCAACTACGAGTCGGCTGCCGCCGCGTCCGTCGACGCACGCGTGGCCCGGCTCTTCGGTGACTTCGACGAGGTGACGAACGTGCTCGTCGGGCCCGACTTCGTGGCCGTGACGATCTCGCGCCCTGGCCGTTGGGAGCAGCTCCTCGAACCGATCCTGCGTGGCGTGACGCGCGAGTTCGCGGGGGACGTGCCGCTCGAACCCGACCCGAGCGCTACCGAGAGCGCTCCGCCGCGCGCCGCCGCGTCTGAGAACGAGACCCGCGCCCCGGGCCGGCTCGAACGCGCGTGGGCCGACCTCGGCGCGCTGCGAGCAGACCGGCCCGGCGACCTCGAACGCGTCCTCTCCGCGTGCGAAGACTCCGAGCCGGCGCGTCGCCAGGTCGCGGCCGCGCTGCTCGCCGACGCGCCGCCCGATGAGGCTGCCGGCGCATGGGCCCGGCTCGTGAGCGATGCGACCCGCGCGGTGAGGCGCAGTGCGGTCGACGCGATCGCCGGCACCGAACGACAGGAGCTCCGTCCGTTGCTCGAGCGCGCGCTCGGCGATACCGACGCGTGGATTCGCTGGAAGGCGTTGTCCGGGATCGGCGCCCTCGGCTCAGAACCCAGCCGCGCTGCGATCGCAACGGTCGCCGAAGATCCCGACTTCCGCGTGCGTCTCGAAGCGGCGCGACTCCTGAAGGGTGACCGCTAAGTCGAGCCGTGGTAGCGCGCCGCCGGCGTGCCGGGCGGGTTGGTGACGCCCGGCTGCGCGTCCGGGTTCTGCACGCACACCTCGCACTCCAGACCATCCGGGTCGCGGAAGAAGACGCTCAGGATCGGACCGAAGTCGGTCACGAACCCGTCGCTGGCGCCGCGGCCCATCAGCCGGTCACGGATCGTCTCGAACGCCTCGAGCGATTCCGCGTGGAGGGCCAGGTGGTCGATGCGGCCACGCCCGAACATCGGCGTCTGCCGCTCGGCTTCGGTGTTCCCGTCGATCTCGAACACGTTCAGCTCGGAGTGCGGGCCGACGTGGACGACGGACAGGCGCACCTCGGCGCCCGCGGGTGTCTCGGGCCCGTCGCGAGGCACCGACGCGTCGAACACGTCCTCGTAGAACGCGTGCAGCCGCTTCGTGTCGTTGGTCAGGATCGCCACGTGATTGAACCCGTCGAGCAACATGCGCGTCAGGGTACGCGGCCCTTCGAGGGGTGACGGTCAGCTGGCAGGCTGGTTCTCGGACGACCGGTCCGCCAGCTTCACCTGCACCTCGGCGGCATTGCCGTCGCGGCTGTAGGTGATCGTCACCTGATCGCCGGGTTCGTGGCTGCGAACCAGCCGCGCGAGGTCGGCGGGTCCCGTGACCGCACTCCCGTCGACGGCGGTGATCACGTCGCCCTCCTTGAGATCGGCGCCGGCGGCAGGACTGCCACTCGCCACGCTCGCGATCCGAGCCCCTTGCGGGTCACCCGTCGCGCGCTCGGTCGACACGCCGAGGAAGACACCGTTCGCCCGGCCGGGAAGTCGGGGTCCCTCGCCGCCTTCACCGGGCCCGCGGGGGAACCGGCCCTGGAACGAACGCTCGGAGTTGCCGTCGCCCCCGGACGCAGTGGCACGGCCGATCGCAAACGCGCTCCCGAAGAGGAGAGCGACGGCGACGAACCCGACGAGCGCGACGATCGCCCACTTGGGCACCAGCCACCTGCCGCGTGTCGGCGGGGGGCCCGCCGGCGCTGCGCCTTCATCCAGCGGCGGCGGTGGCTCGGCCGGATCAACCGCTTCGGCCGGCTCGGTCGGCTGGGCCGCTTCGCTCGGTTCGGCGCTCTCTGCGTTCTCTTCTTCTCCACCGTTGGCCATGGCGGGATTGTCGCGAGCCAGCTTGGGAGCGCCCTCTCGAAAAGCTGAGAACCGCCTGTGAAGTGTGAGTCAGCGAACGCGGCCCTCGCCCTTCTGGCTCGCGCCGCGCTCGGTCATCTTCTCGTGGTGCTCGCCCACTCGCACGCACAACGAGCCGGCCCGGTGATAAGGAATGGTCATGTTTCCCGGAGCACTGACCCGCATCGCCGTCGTCGCCGCGGTCTGCGCCGCGACCGTTGTCAACGGGACGAGGCCCGATGGCGCAGCGGGCACCGAGAAGCGGCCCGTCCCCGATCCCACTGTGAGCGGCCCGATCCCCGGGCAGCCGGCCTCGTTGTCGGCCGTCGACCTCGGACCGCGCGGCTACGTGGAAGAGGAGTACTTCGTCGAAGGCACGGCGCGCGCCTACGAGCCCGCCGGGCCGCTCACCGAAGACGGCCGCTGGAACGTGCAGACGACCACGACCGCGCCGTACCGCACCCGCGTGCTCGTGCGCCGCCCGAAGGACCCGGCGAAATTCAACGGCGTCGTCGAGGTCGAGTGGCTCAATGTAAGTGGCGGGTTGGACGCCGCGCCGGACTGGGGTCTCGGGAACGCCGAGCTCCTCCGCGGAGGCTTCGCGTGGGTCGGCGTGTCGGCACAGGCCGTCGGCGTGAACAGCTTGAAGAACAGCCCGGCGCGGTACGGGACGCTCGACCACCCCGGCGACGCCTACTCCTATGACATCTACTCCCAGGTCGGCGAGGCGCTGCGTCGCCCCACGGGCACGAACCTACTCGGGAACCGTCGCTACAAGATTCGAACGATGATCGGCGACGGCGAGTCGCAGTCCGCGTTCCGCATGGTCACGTACGTCAACGCCATCCAGCCGCAGACCGGGATGTTCGACGGCTTCTTCGTGCACAGCCGGTTCGCGGTGGGCGCGCCGATCACCGACGGCGGACAGAACGCGATCCCGAATCCGACGTTGATCCGTCCCGACACGAAGAAGCCGGTGCTCGTGCTCGAATCGGAGACGGATGTCCCGCGCCACCTCCCCGCCCGCCAGCCCGACAGCGCGCGCTACCGCCTGTGGGAGGTCGCGGGCACCGCGCACTTCGACGAGGACGGCCTGCACGCGCTGACGGGCATCCCGAAAGAAGAGATGGTGACGACTCCGCCGCTCGGATGCGCGCAGCGGATCAACTCGGCGCCGCAGCGCTACATCGTCAACACGGCCATCCACGACCTCGCCCGCTGGGCCGGCGGCGGCCCGCCGCCGCCGAAGGCGCCGCCCGTGACGATCACCGAGGGGCCGACGCCGACGATCGAGCGAGACGAGCACGGCAACGCCCGCGGCGGCATCCGCCTCCCGCAGCTCGAGGCTCCCGTCGCGACGCTGTCCGGCGAGCCGGGCGGCGGGCCCGGCTTCTGCTCGTTGTTCGGGTTCACGACCGCCTTCGACGCCGCCCGCCTGTCGTCGCTCTACCCGACGCACCAGGACTATGTGCGGGCGTTCTCGAACGCGACGGACACGTTGCGGCGCAACGGGTTCCTGCTCCCTGCCGACGCCAAGGCGGCCAAGGCGGAGGCGAGCGGCTCTGCCGTCGGAGGCTGAACGCCGGGAACTGGTGGAGCGGCCGGCCTGCCGGGCCCGGTCAGCGAGCCGAAAGGGCGGCATCCTCCCTTTCCACAATCTCCTGTGGAGAACTGCACGCTCCGAGGGTGGGGAACCCGTTTCCGGTCACGCTCACGGGTTGAGGGCGAGCCGCCAGTAGGTGCGGCCCCAACCCCGCAGTTTCAGGGCACGCTGCCATTCGGGCATGGCGTCGTCGAAGGTGACGCCGAAGCCGCGTCCGAACCGCTCGTGCTCGTCGGAGGTGCGCTGGAACACCGCGTACCCGCCGCTGTCGATCGAGAACGGCTCGTCCAGCACCCGCAAATGATCGTAGGGACCCGCCGCCCACGGGTTGAAGTACGCCGGGCGCACGAAATCGCTCACGGGCACGAGCTTGTCTTCCGTGCGGATCTTGTACGCCCGGCTCTGGACCGGATCGCAGACTTCGCGCGCCCAGAGACGCCGGTCGCCGTCGAAGCAGAACTCGTTCGCCCGAGGGTCTGCGAGCATCTCGAGCGCTTCATGCGAAGCGGTCACCGACACCGCTTCCGCGCCCTCGGTCCAGCCGTTGCCGTGCGAGATCGACGCGGCCGCGAACACGTGCGCGTACGGAAGGCCGCGGTCGTCAGTGACGTGCCAGCCGAACTCCTCTGCTTCGCGCGCGCTGTCGAAGAAGTGGATCTTGTCGCCGCGCCCGCCGACAGTGAACTGCGCTGCTTCAACGCCCCATGCCGGCGCGAAGTCGCGTTGCACCTGGATCGTCAAAGCCTCCGCGATCGCTTCCAGCACACCGGCGGGCGGCCGATACTTCTTCGTGTGGTCGACGAGCGCGATGGTCCGCATTTCGCGCATGGTACGCGCCTACGCTTCCTGCATCCCCCGAGCAAACTCCTCCTTTCGCGCGTGGCGCTGGCTTCTGCCCTTGGCCGTGCTCGCATTGATCGCCGCGACATGCTCCCCCAACGGTGGTTCCGTCATCTCGGACTTCCGGTGCCCTGTGGACGGCTCGACGTACACCAACGACTACGGACCACGCGGCACGGGATTCCACTACGGGATCGACATGTTCGCACCGACGGGGACACCCATCTGGGCCGTCAAGTCAGGCGAGCTGCGGTACGGGTTAGAGAGCGCGGGCGGTCTCGTCGCGTACCTCTTCGCCGACGACGGGAACGTCTATTACTACGCGCACATGTCGGAGCCGATCGGCGCCGACCGTCGAGTCGAGCAAGGTGATCCGATCGGTCGCGTCGGCCAGACCGGCAACGCGACCGCGCCGCACCTGCACTTCGAGATCCGGATCGGCGGCGTCAACGGGCAACGAATCAATCCGTACGCCACGCTGCGCAACGCCGGCTGCTGATCAGTCGCGCCTACGAAATCTCGACTCGGCCGACGGCGATCTCCCACGTCTGCGTGTACTGGAGGTCGCCGTCGTGGACGGGCCGCATCCCCGTAGGCGGGCCGCCCGCCAGCTCGGCCCGCAGGTCGGCGCGGATCGCGTCGGCGACATCGGGCGGGGTCGAGGCCTGGGCGAGCCACCGCTCGACTGGCGCCCGCACGTCCACCCGGGTCGTGTGCTCCAGCGCCGTCCCGGCGCGCTCGATGGCGCGCTCGAGCTCGTCGGCGGTGAGGGCGCGTGTGTGCGAGGGGTCGCGGCGGCGCTCGACGTCGTTGTAGGCGTCGGCGAGCTCCTGGTCGGCGGAGATCAGGTCGACGACGGCGACCCGTCCACCCGCGCGGGCGACGCGGACCATCTCGTCGAGCTGCTCGATTGGCTCGGCGAAGTGGTGCACCGCGAAACGGCAGAACGTGAGGTCGAACGAGTCGTCGGCGAACGGCAGCCGGGCGGCGTCCGCGCGTGCCAGCGCCACCCCGTCGAGGGAGCGGTCACGGAGTCGGCGGCGGGCGACGTCGAGCATCTCGGGCGTGATGTCGGCGCCGACGACGCGGCCGACTCGAGGTGCGATTGCCTCGCCTTGGTGCGCGCCGCCGCACGCGACCTCGAGGACGAGCATCGACGAGTCGAGGGGCTCCAAGTGCCGTGCGACCCACGCCGCGAGGCGGGCGTCGGCGAAGAACGAGTCTTCGCCCGCGAACGTCGGCGACTGGCGGCGGAACTCCGTTCGCACGGCGCGGTTGTGCTCGGTGGACACGCCGCCGATTCTGACAGCCGGCGACATCCGGCCGTCTGTTCGGGTCGCGGGAACCTCGCCGGGTGACCTGAGTGGAAGCGGGAGCCGCACCGGGGGAAGACGTGTGGGGCGACTCCCGCTCCCTTGGGGTCCGATTCGGCCAAGTGCTCTCCTGGGATGGGCCCAATCGGTCGCCTGTAGCGAATCGTGTCGAAGCTCGACGATCAACGCGCGCGGCGTGAACGGCGGGTGAACGTTTGCCCTGGTCAGCCGTCCACAACGGCCTGTGGAATGGCTTCGGCGGCGGAACCGGGCGCTATCGTCCTCCGATGCTCCCCCCACGCACGCGCACGCTGATCTTCGCCGTCCCGGTTGCGGCGTCCCTGGCGCTCGCCGCGCCGGCGATGGCCGCCGGTGAGTCGAAGGGCGACAAGGCGATCCTCAAGGCGGGCGTCATCACGAAGTCGGACGTCCCCGCCGAGTGGACTTCGAAGCGGGGCAAGTCCAGCGGTGATGCGCTCAAAGGCCTGAAGGAATGCAAGAAGATCAACACCGCCGTCGCAGCCGCGAAGCAGGACGACCCTCGGTCGCGGTCCCGGGAGTTCGCCGATCCGGTGCCGGAGAACGCGACGATGGCCGAGAACGCGGTGTACGCCTTCGAGAGTGCGAAGCGCGCCGGCAAGTTCGTCGCGGCGTACAACGGGTCGGCGGCAACCGCGTGCTTCGACAGGCTTGCAACCGAGGTCGCGAGAAGTCGGCCCACGGCCGGGCCACCCACCGTGTCGCCGATCACGGATCTCCAAGGCGTCGGCGACGAAGCGCTCGGCTACGAGATCGCAGCCACCTTCACGCAGAACGGCGGTAACGCCACCCTGTACATCGACTTCGTCGTCGTGCGGGTCGGGCGCGCCGTCCTGGGCTTCGGGTTCACGAACGTGGACGCCCGCATCCCGCAGAGTCCCGACATCGTGAACGCGGTCGTCCAACGAGTCGCCGCCGTCGAGGCATGACGGGCGGCATCCCTTCGGCTCGACCCGGGTAGGTACCACGAAGCGCACGAAGGAGGTGTGCCGTGGTCACTACCAAGCAGCGGAAGGCAGCAAAGAAGAACGTCCGCAAGGCGATCAGCACCGCCAAGCGCAAGAAGACGATCGCCCACATGCCGAAGAAGACGCGTACGGCGCTCGGCAAGCAGGCGTCTGCGGTGCGCAAGCGGAAGCGGACGGGCGCATCGACGCCGAAGACACGGGCCGAGCTCATCAAGATCGCACGGCGGCGGGGCCTCGAAGGCCGGTCGAAGATGGGGCGTGACGAGCTCGCCCGCGCCTTGGGCGAGAAATAGCTCCGGGAAGCGGTCAGTCCCGGAAGACGGGCGCCCGCTTCTCGCGTCGGGCCCGGACCGCCTCCTCGAAGTTCTCGGTGGTCAGTCGGACGTACAGCTGGGCGTGCGCCTCGGCGTCCATCTGCGCGTGCAGGCTCCCGGCGTCGAGGCTCGACCACAGCATGCGCTTCGTGCTCTCGACGCCGACGCGGCTGAACCCGATGATGCGGTCGGCCAGCTCGTAGCACTGCTCGAGGAGCTGCACGCCGGGAACGGCGCGCGAGACAAGACCGATGCGCTCCGCTTCGGCGGCATCCACGTCGCGTCCCGACAGCATGATCTCGAACGCACGTGATGAGCCGATGGCCCGCGGGAGCAGGTAGCTGATCCCGAGCTCGGTCGACGTCAGTCCGTTGTTGATCCCGGCGGCGCGGAAATACGCGCCTTCGGCCGCCAGCCGGATGTCGGCGGCGACCGCGAGGCAGAAGCCACCGCCGATGGCGGCGCCGTTGACGGCGGCGACGACGGGTTGGTGCATCCGGCGCAGCGCCACGATCACGTCGTGGAGGAGCTCCATCGAGCGCTGCGCGATGGACGAGCGCGTCAGACCGGCGATGTTCGGGATCGTCCCCGAGTCCTCGAGGTCCGCGCCCGAGCAGAAGCCGTGGCCGGCGCCGGTGAGGACAACCACTCGTGTGTCGTTGTCGAGGCTCACCTCCTCGAGGGCGTCCCTCAGCGGGATCATGACATCGAACGCCATGGAGTTCATGCGCTCGGGCCGGTTCAGCGTCACGAGCGCGACCTGGGGACGGGGCTTCTCGACGAGGACGAAGGGCATAGAAACCTGTTCTAGTCCCTTGTCTGGTCGCCGACGCAAGCTCCGGCTCCTGCGACGACGGTCGGCAAAGCCGCCGCCGCCGCGCTTGCGCGCCGGTGGCGCGCCGCCCCGGGCACGGGCGGTTACGTTCGAGCGGGATGTTTCGGGGTCGTGGCTGGGGCGTGGCGATCGTCGTCCTCGTGGTGGCGACGATCGGCGGCTATCTCGTCCATGCAGCGACGAGAGACGAGGACGCGGCGGCACCGCCGGGATGCCGCGTCTCGCTCGACAACCAGACCTACACCCTCAACCCCGAACAGACCGCCCACGCGACGACGATCGCCGCCGTCGGCAAGCGCATGGGAATGCCCGACCACGCGGTGTCCGTCGCTCTCGCGGCCGCGCTCCAGGAATCGAAGCTTCAGAATCTCCAATACGGCGACCGGGACTCGCTCGGGCTCTTCCAGCAGCGCCCGTCCCAGGGCTGGGGTTCAGAGAACGAGGTCCTGACGCCCCACTACGCGGCGGGCGCGTTCTACCGGCGACTGGCGCGGATCAGAGGCTGGGAGTCGCTTCCCGTCACCACCGCCGCGCAACGGGTGCAACACAGCGGCGCCCCGCTCGCCTACGCCCAGTGGGAGCACGAGGCGCGAGCCATCGCGCAGGCCGCCACCGGGGAGATCCCCGCCGGTCTGAGCTGTCGCGTCGACGTCGGTCCGACCCAGGCATCCGGTAAGCCGCTGCGACAGGCGCTGACACGTGAGCTCGGTCCCCTCACGCTCGACGTGCCCGTGCCGGAGCCGCGCGGCTGGACGGTGGCGGCGTGGCTGATCGGCCACGCGCCCGAGTTCGGTATCAGCCAGGTGAGCTTCG
>DATFPZ010000008.1:0-9050 GCA_035264545.1 Acidimicrobiia bacterium | reverse complement strand
GGCACCCGTGCACACACCGCCCGCCACCGGATTGCTGGAGGTGACGAACGGGTACGTGCCGTGGTCGAGGTCGAGGTAGGTGGCCTGCGCGCCCTCGAACAACACCCGCTGCCCGGCGTCGAGCGCCTCGTGCACGAGGTGCACGGTGTCGGCGATGAGGGGCTCGAGGCGCGGCACCAAGCCGAGGTACCGCTCGCAGATCTCGTCAGCATCGAGCGGCAGCCGGTTGTACACCTTCGCGAGGACGCCGTTCTTCTCCCGCAGCACGAGTTCGAGCTTCTGACGGAAGATTTTTGCGTCGAGCAGGTCCTGCACCCTCAGGCCCACCCGCAGCGCCTTGTCGGCGTAGGCGGGCCCGATCCCGCGTTTGGTTGTCCCCAGCTTGTTCTTGCCCAGGTAGCGCTCGGTCACGCGGTCGAGCTCCTGGTGGTACGGCATGATCAGGTGCGCGTTGCCGGACACCCGCAGCCGTCGGGTGTCGAGGCCCTTCCGCTCGAGCATGTCGAGCTCGTCGACGAGCACGCCGGGGTCGATGACGACGCCGTTGCCGATGACGGGCGTCACGTAGTCGTAGAGGATGCCGCTGGGGACGAGCTGGAGCGCGAAGACGTCACCGTCGACGACGATGGTGTGACCGGCGTTGTGCCCGCCCTGATAGCGGACGACCAGCTCGCTCTCTTTGGCGAGGTAGTCGGTGAAGCGGCCTTTGCCCTCGTCGCCCCACTGGGTGCCGACGATCACCGTGCCGGGCACGGGAACCTCACAACGGTCGCAATTGCGATCACGTTGACGAGATCGTACTACCCCGCCCCGGCGGCGACGCCGGGTTCAGCGCCGCGAGATACACGGCCCGGACTGCGAGCGAGCGCCGCATCTCCTCGAGGATGTCGCCGATGAACTCTCGCCGGTACGACTCGTCGGTGACCGCCGTGACCGCGAAGTAGAGGCCGGCGAAGACGGTGAGGAATCCGGTCACGCGCAACAGCTCCTCGGTGATCACGAGGTCGCGTCCCCAGAGCTCGAAGCTCGCCAGGACATTCGGTTGCGCGTCGACAAACCCCCGCGCGACGGGCTCGGTGACGACGAGGACACCGAACACGAACAGGAACGCGAAGACCATCGCGGAGACGAGGGCGACCTGCAGCGTCTGGCTGAACAGGAAGACGAGCGCGACGTTGCCCCACTGCCTCTTGGACATCGGAGGCGTGTCCACGCGCTCATGCCGCGCCGACTCGGTGACGAGGGCGGACGCGGGTGTCCCGTCGACACGGCCGACCACGACGTCCCACGATTCGAACTCGGAAAGCTCGCCGATCTCGCGCGGCAGCCGGATGACCGAGAATCCGACGCCGATCACGACGAAGAGCCCCAGCACGATCCAGTAGTAGGGCCCGTGCAGGCCGGCCGTGATCTGCCACGCCTCGTTCTGCAGGAAGATGAACGTGATGAACAGGATGAGCAGCGGCAAAGCCCGCACGAGCAGGCTCACCACCTGCTCGAGCTCGCGCACGGTTCGAGCGCCGGCCCACCGGGTCATCGGCACCACCCCGTAGCTCGTTCCGAGGAAGATCACGACCAGGAGCAACAGGTTCCCGATCGCCGTGGCCAGCGCCGAGCGCCACTGGCCGCCGAACAGGAGCGGGATCGCCGGCGGAGCGAGGACGAACACCCCGACCTCGAACACGCCGACGCTGACAGGACGAGCCAACAGCGGCCGCCCCCGGAGCCGGTTCGCCAGCATCCACGCGCCCAGCAGGATGCCGAACCCCACGGCGACCGCAACGATGTCGAGCCAGATCGGGAATTCGCGCTTGGGCGCGTTGGCGACCTCGAAGAGGAAGATCAGCGTGAACAGGGGCACGGCGCGCGTCAGGACGTCACGCGTCGGGCTGTAGTCGGCGATGAAGTGCGGCAGTCCGCGCTTCAGGAACCACCGTTCGGTCTCGGTAGTGGCCGGGTCCGACAAGCGGGACCTGTCTACTCGCGCTCCTCGTCCTCGCCGGGGATCGCCTGGGCCTGCTCGACGGCGTCGGCTTCGGGCGCTTCGGGGTCGTCGCTCATCCGGTCGGGCTCGACCTCGTCGTCGTCCGCCTCGGGGAAGGCGTCCTGATCCTGCTCGTACGCGTCGGCCTCGGGTACCTCGTCGCGCTCCATAGGCGTCCTCCTACCCGGTTTCGGGCCTGGCCACAACGTCCGCTCGGGACGGCCGGGCCAACCGTCGGTTTCCTCAGCCGACGCGGGCGGGCTCGCCCCTCGTGAAGACGAGCCCGTCGGGCGACGCGTCGACGACGATCGTGTCGCCGTCGCCGAAGTCACCCGACAGCAGCTTCAACGCGATCGGGTCGGCAACCTCGCGCTGGAGCACCCGCCTGAGCGGCCGGGCCCCGAAGTCGGCGTCGTACCCGACGCGGGCGACGTGCGCCCGAGCCGCGTCCGTGAGGGAGAGCTTCAGGTTCCTCTCTGCCAGCCGCTCCTCCAGGATCGCCACCTGGAGCCCCACGATCTGCTCGATGTGCCGCTCGTCGAGCCGGTGGAACACGACGATCTCGTCGATCCGGTTCAGGAACTCCGGCTTGAAGTGGCTCCGCATCGCGGCCAGCACCGTGGCCTCGTCGGCGCCGCCGCCGAGGTTGCTCGTCATGATGAGCACGGTGTTCTTGAAGTCCACCGTGCGGCCCTGGCCGTCGGTGAGGCGGCCGTCGTCCATGATCTGGAGCAGCACGTTGAACACGTCGGAGTGCGCCTTCTCGATCTCGTCGAGGAGGATCACCGCGTACGGGCGGCGTCGAACGGCCTCGGTGAGCTGCCCACCCTCCTCGTACCCGACGTAGCCGGGCGGCGCGCCCACGAGGCGCGACACGTTGTGCTTCTCCTGGTACTCCGACATGTCGATGCGCACCATGGCGTGCTCGTCGTCGAAGAGGAAGTCCGCGAGTGTCCGGGCCAGCTCCGTCTTGCCAACCCCGGTCGGGCCGAGGAACAGGGACGAGCCGATCGGACGGTTCGGGTCCGAAAGGCCCGCTCGCGACCGCCGGATCGCGTTCGCGACGGCGCGCACGGCGTCGTCCTGGCCGATCACCCGCCCGTGCAGCTCGTCCTCGAGGCGGACGAGCTTCTGCATCTCGCCCTCCATGAGGCGCGTCACCGGGATGCCGGTCCACTTGGAGACGATCTCGGCGATGTCCTCCTCGTCGACCTCCTCCTTGAGCATCTGCTGCTCGCCCTGGAGCTCGTCGAGCTGCCGCGTCTTCGTCTCGATCTCCTGCTCGAGGTCGCGCATCGTGCCGTAGCGGAGCTGTGCCGCCCGCTCGAGGTCACCCTCCCGCTCGGCGCGCTCGGCCTCGGTGCGCGCGCCTTCGAGCTGTTCCTTGACGTCACGGATCTCGGTGATGGCGCGCTTCTCGTTCTCCCAGTGAGCGACCATCGCCGACCGCTGCTCGGTCAGCTCAGCCAACTCTGCCTCGATCGCCTGGAGGCGCTGCTTGGACACCTTGTCGGTCTCCTTCGCCAGCGCCGCCTTTTCGATCTCGAGCTGCCGGATGCGGCGCTCGACCACGTCGACCTCGATCGGCATCGAGTCGATCTCGATTCGCAGCCGCGACGCGGCCTCGTCGACGAGGTCGATCGCCTTGTCGGGGAGCTGCCGGCCGCTGACGTACCGCTGCGAGAGCACCGCCGCCGCGACGAGGGCCGCGTCCTGGATGCGCACACCATGGTGGACCTCGTAGCGCTCCTTGAGCCCGCGCAGGATCGCGATGGTGTCGTCGACGCTGGGCTCACCGACGTAGACGGGCTGGAAGCGACGCTCGAGCGCGGCGTCCTTCTCGATGTTCTTGCGGTACTCGTCGAGCGTGGTCGCGCCGATCAGGCGGAGCTCGCCGCGGGCGAGCATCGGCTTGATCATGTTGCCTGCGTCGACCGCGCCCTCGGCGCCGCCAGCGCCGACGATCGTGTGGAGCTCGTCGATGAAGCTGACGATCTCGCCCTCGGCGTCGGCGATCTCCTTCAGGACGGCCTTGAACCGCTCCTCGAACTCGCCGCGGTACTTCGAGCCCGCGACCATCGAGCCGATGTCGAGCGCGACGACGCGCTTGTTGCGCAGACCCTCGGGCACGTCGCCCTCGACGATGCGCCGCGCGAGCCCTTCGACGATGGCGGTCTTGCCGACTCCCGGCTCGCCGATGAGCACCGGGTTGTTCTTGGTACGGCGCGACAACACCTGGATGACGCGGCGGATCTCCTCGTCGCGCCCGATGACCGGGTCGAGCTTGCCCTTGCGCGCCTCTTCAGTGAGGTCGCGCCCGAACCGCTCGAGGGCCCGGTACTGGTCCTCGGGATTCTCGCTCGTGACCCGGTGGCTGCCGCGCACGTCCTTGAGCGCGGCGAGCACCGCGTCGTGGGTGACGCCGAGGCCGCGCAGCAGGTCGCCGACGCCGCCCGTCACCTCGGTCATCGCGAGGAGGACGTGCTCGGTGGAGAGATAGTCGTCGTCGAGACCGGTGCGCTCCTGGTCGGCGGCCTCGAGGATCCGGTACGCGTCCTGCGACAGCTGGGCCTGCTGCGCGGTCTGCCCGTACACCTTGGGGAGGTTCTGCAGGGCCTCGTCGACCCGGTCCCGCACCGTCTTGGCCGGCACGCCGACCCGCTCGAGCACCGGCAGCACGACGCCCTCGGGCTGGCTGACCAGCGCCGCGAGCAGATGCTCGGGCGTGACCTGGCTGTGGTTCTGCTCCCGCGCCAGGGCCTGGGCCGCCTGGAGGGCCTCTCCGGTCTTGCGGGTGAATCGGTTGGGGTCGAGTGGCATACGGCTACCTCGGTGTGGTCAATGCTCCGCCAAAGTTGACAACGTCATTGTCAAGTTTATTCCCCGTCCATCAACTCCGGCGGACCCGCACGATGGCCTTGCTGACGGGCACGAGCTCGCGCCGGTAGTGGCGGTGGACCCGCTCCTCGGCCTCGGCCACGTCCCGCCGGGCCTTGCGCACCTGCGCACGCAGGCGGTCGATCTCGGCCGCGGCGTCCTCGAGCGCGGCCTCGAGCTCCAGGACGCGCTTGACGCCGGCGAGGCCGACGCCCTCGTTGGTGAGCTCCTGGATGTGCTGGAGCACCTCGATGTCGCGGTCCGAGTACCGGCGGCTGCGGCCCTCGGTTCGCTGCGGCTCGATGAGACCCTTGCGCTCGTAGATCCGCAGCGTCTGCGGGTGCACGCCGGCAAGCTCGGCTGCCACCGAGATGATGTAGAGCGCTCGCTCGTTGTCGTCCATGGGTCATACCCCCAAGTGCTCACGCGGGTTCTCGGTGAGCGCGTTACCCAGGTCCTCGATCGCCTTTTTGGCGGCGCCGTCGACCTTCTTGGGGACGACGACGTCGAACGTCACCAGCAGATCACCCGGCCTTCCCTTGCCCGTGTCAATCCCGCGTCCGCGCACCTTCACGGTCTTGCCGCCCTGCGTCCCGGCCGGGACCTTCACGGTCACGGGCTTCTCGAGGGTCGGGACCTTCACCTGCGTGCCCAGGGCTGCCTCGCTGAACGTGATCGGCACGCGCACGGTGAGGTCCTCGCCCTTGCGCCCGAAGATCGGGTGCTTCCCCACATGCACGACGACGAACAGGTCGCCCGGCGGCCCGCCGTTCGCGCCGGCAGCGCCGCGTCCGGCCACGCGGATGCGTTGGCCGTCGGCGACGCCGGGCGGGATCCGAACCTTGACGTCGCGACGGCGGCGTTCGACGCCCCGTCCGCCGCACTGGGGGCACGGGTCGGTCACGATCGTGCCGCGGCCGGCGCACTGCGGGCACACCTGCGAGAACGAGAACGGGCCCTGGTCGACCAGGATCTCGCCGCTCCCGCCGCACTGCGGGCACACGTCGGGCGTGGTTCCCGGCTTGGCGCCGGAGCCGTGGCACACCGAGCACACAGCATCGGCGGTGAAGCTCACGCTGGTCGTGACACCGTGCACGGCGTCGAGGAAATCGAGGTGGAGCTCGGTCTCGAGGTCGGCGCCGCGTTGGGGACCGGCCTGGCGAGCCCTGCGACCACCGCGGCCGCCCCGGCCGCCGCGTCCGAACAGGCCGCCGAGCAGATCGCCGAAGCCGGCGCCGTCGTCGAACTGGAAGGTCCGGAAGCCTTCGGTGCCGGCCGGCCCGAATCCTCCGGGACCGCCCCCGCCGAATGGTCCGACGCCCGACGCCACCATCTGGCGGACCTCGTCGTACTCCTTGCGCTTGGCCGCGTCGCCGAGCACGTCGTAGGCGGTCGAGACCGACTTGAACCTCTCCTCGGCCTCCTTGTTCCCCGGGTTGGCGTCGGGGTGGTGCTGCTTGGCGAGCTTGCGGTAAGCGCGCGTGATGTCCTTCTCGGACGCCGACGGCGCTACCCCGAGAACCTCGTAGTAATCGGTTTCGAACCACTCACGCTGCGGCGGCATGGCCCGTTACCTCGTGACCTTCACCATCGCCGGGCGCAGCACCCGACCCTTCAGCGTGTAGCCGGTGCGCAGGACATCAGTGACGACGGGCTCTCCGTCGCCGTCCTCCTGCATGACCGCCTCGTGGACGTTCGGGTCGAACGGCTTGCCCTCCGCCTCGACCCGTGACAGCCCCGTCTTCTCGAGGACGCCCAGCAACTCGGCGTACACGAGCTCGACGCCCTTGCGCACGCTCTCGATGTCGCCGCTGCCGTCCGAGTCGAGGTTCTTGAACGCCAGCTCGAACGAATCGAGCACCGGAAGCAGCTGCTCGACGAGGCCGGAGGTGGCCCGGTCGACGAGCGCCGTCTGCTCCTTGATCACGCGCTTGCGGTAGTTCTCGAACTCGGCTTGCACGCGCCGGAGCGTGTCGAGGTACTCGTCGCGCTCTGACTCGATCTGGGTCAGCCGGGCGAGGTCGGCCTCGAGCTCCGACGCCGCGGCCTCCTCCTCGGAGACCGCGACCTCGTCCCGGTCGTCGGGCGTGAACGGCTCGTCGGGCACGGTCACGCCCCCTTCTGCTCGCCGCCCTGGTCGTCGTCCTCGACGATCTCGGCGTCGGCGACCTCGTCATCGGACGGCTGCGACGATTGGCCGGAACCACCGCCGGCCGTCCCGCCGGCCGCCGCGCCTTCCTGCTGCTGGCTCTGGGCCGCCTGCTGGTACAGCCGTTGCGCGAACTCCTGGCTCGAGGCGAGCAGCTCCTCGTGACCGCGCTTCACCGCCTCGATGTCGGAGCCGGCCAAGGCGTCCTTGAGCGCCTTGAGCTTCTCCTCGATCTTCTGGCGCTCGTCGTCCGAGACGTTGTCGGCCTGCTCCTTGAGCAGCTTCTCGGTCTGGAACACGAGCGAGTCGGCGTTGTTGCGAGTCTCGGCCTCCTCGCGACGCTGACGGTCCTCCTCGGCGTGCGCCTCGGCGTCCTTGACCATCTGGTCGATGTCGTCCTTCGACAACGCGGTGCCGCCGGTGATCGTCATCTGCTGCTCCTTGCTGGTGGCAAGGTCCTTCGCAGACACGTTCACGATCCCGTTGGCATCGATGTCGAACGTGACCTCGACCTGCGGCACCCCCCGCGGCGCCGGCGGGATGCCGACGAGCTGGAACTTGCCGAGCGTCTTGTTGCGATACGCCATGTCGCTCTCGCCCTGGAGGACGTGGATCTCGACGCTGGGCTGGTTGTCTTCGGCGGTCGTGAAGACCTCCGAACGCTTGGTCGGGATCGTCGTGTTCCGCTCGATGAGCTTGGTGAAGATCTGACCCTTCGTCTCGATGCCGAGCGACAACGGCGTCACGTCGAGCAGCAGGACGTCCTTGACGTCGCCCTTGAGCACCCCGGCCTGGATCGCGGCGCCAACCGCGACGACCTCGTCCGGGTTCACGCCCTTGTGCGGGTCCGTCCCGGTGAGCTCGCGCACCAGGTCGACGACCGCGGGCATGCGCGTCGACCCGCCCACGAGGATGATGTGGTGGATCTGGTCCTTGCTGAGGCCGGCGTCGCGGATCGCCTGCTCGAACGGGCCGCGGCACGCGTCGAGCAGGTCGGCCGTCAGCTCCTGGAACTTCGAGCGCGAGAGCTCGAGCTCGAGGTGCAACGGCCCCTCGCTCGTCGCCGTGATGAAGGGCAGGTTGATCGTGGTCTGCTGCGCCGAGGAGAGCTCGATCTTGGCCTTCTCCGCCGCCTCCTTGAGACGCTGCAGCGCCATCTTGTCGTTCGACAGGTCGACGCCGTGCGCGTTCTTGAACTCGGTGACCATCCAGTCCATGACGCGCTGGTCCCAGTCGTCCCCGCCCAGGTGCGTGTTCCCCGAGGTCGACTTCACCTCGAAGACGCCCTCGCCGATGTCGAGCACCGAGACGTCGTAGGTGCCGCCGCCCAGGTCGAAGACGAGGATGGTCTGGTCGTGCTCCTTGTCGAGCCCGTACGCGAGCGCCGCCGCCGTCGGCTCGTTGATGATGCGCAGGACCTCGAGGCCCGCGATCTGTCCCGCCTCCTTCGTCGCCTGGCGCTGAGCGTCGTCGAAGTACGCGGGGGTCGTGATGACCGCCTGGGTCACGGTGTCGCCCAGGTACGCCTCGGCGTCCCGCTTCAGCTTCTGGAGGATGCGGGCGGAGATCTCCTGCGCCGAGTAGTTCTTGCCATCGATGTCGATCTTCCAGTCGGTGCCGATGTGGCGCTTGACCGATCGCACCGTCCGGTCGGGGTTCGTGATGGCCTGGCGCTTGGCGACCTCGCCGACCAGCACCTCGCCAGTCTTCGAGAACGCGACGACCGAGGGAGTCGTCCGGGCGCCTTCGGAGTTGGGGATGACGGCGGGCTCACCCGCCTCGAGCGTGGACACCACCGAGTTGGTGGTGCCGAGATCGATGCCGACGGCCTTGCTCATAGGGGTCGTCCTCCCGAGATCGAACTTGAGTCCTTGAGTATCAACTTAGTTTAGGAAACTGCGAAGCTCCCCTGCCAATTCCCCGCTTCCCCCTTTTCTTTCCTGGCCCAAATGCCCGATGAAGGCGAGCGAGCCATCACGGGTCCGCCGAAGGCGTCAGCCGATGGGCGAGGGGGCCGATCCCGGTCCATCGGCGCCGGCG
>DATFPZ010000007.1:0-3072 GCA_035264545.1 Acidimicrobiia bacterium | reverse complement strand
CTGGTCGAAGGACTTCCTCGACACGATGAAGTCGCACCTGCCGATCGTGTTCGGCTTCGTGCTCGCGATGGCGTTCATCCTGCTGCTCGTCACGTTCCGCTCGATCGTGGTGCCGATCAAGGCGATCATCCTCAACCTGCTATCGGTCGGCTCGGCCTATGGCATCCTGACGCTGGTCTTCCAGGACGGCCACGGCGAGAAGGCGCTCGGGTTCACGTCGGTCGGCGGCATCACGCCCTGGCTGCCGCTGTTCCTGTTCGTCGTCCTGTTCGGGCTCTCGATGGACTACCACGTGTTCGTGCTCAGCAAGGTCCGCGAGCTCGTCGACCGCGGGCGCACCACCGAACAGGCGGTCGCGGAGGGCATCAAGAGCACGGCCGGCGTGATCACGAGCGCGGCCGCGGTAATGGTCGTCACGTTCGCGGCGTTCGCCACGGGCTCGGACCAGTCGATGAAGCAGCTGGGCGTCGGCCTCGCCGTCGCGATCCTGATCGACGCGACGCTCGTCCGCGCGGTGCTGCTGCCGGCGACGATGAAGCTGCTGGGCGAGCGCAACTGGTGGCTCCCCAAGCGGCTGCACTGGCTGCCGAAGCTCGAGCATGAGCCGGAGGTGGCTCCGGCCGCCGCCTAGAGCCGCTCGATACCCGAGCACGAGAGGGGCCGCGCACCGCGCGGCCCCTCTTTCGTGGGGGTGGGGTTCTCCGCACCCCGGATACGGCGGCGTGCTCGCTGGGAAGCGGTGACGGCGCTTGCGAGGCTGCGCGCAAGTCTTCCGTGTCCCCGCATTCCCCCGGAGGAGCTCCCATATGCAGTCCCAGAGTTTCGCTGCGCGCGCCGGCAGATGGAGCGCGCAGCATCGCAAGAAGGCGATCCTCGGCTGGTTCGCCTTCGTCATCCTCGCCACCGTGCTCGGCGGCATGGTCGGCACCAAGACGCTCGCCGACGAGGACACCGGCAACGGCGAATCCAAGCGCGCCGACCAGATCGTCGAGGACGCCGGATTCCCCGACCAGACCGGCGAGACCGTGCTCGTGCAGGGCAGGGACGGGCTGAGAGTCGGTGATCCGAAGTTCACCGCCGCGGTCGAGGACGTCGTAGCCGACCTCGAGGCGACCAAGGGCGTCGCCGACGTCGAGAGCCCGCTAACGCCGCGGAACCGCGGCAACGTCTCCGAGGACGGCCGCTCGGTGCTCGTCAACTTCAAGCTTCCCGGCGACGAGGACGACGCCAAGGACGCGGTGGCGGCTCCGCTCGCGACCGTCGCCGCGCTGCAGCAGCGGCATCCCGAGGTGACGCTCGGCGAGTTCGGCGACGCGTCGGCCGAGAAGGAGATCGGCGACGCGTTCGACGAGGACTTCCAGAAGGCCGAGACGCTCTCGCTCCCGATCACGCTCGTGATCCTGCTCGTGGCGTTCGGCGCGCTCGTGGCGGCGGGCCTGCCGCTGCTGCTCGGCGCGACCGCCGTGATGGGCACGATCGGCCTGCTCGGTCCGATCAGCCAGCTGCACGCGCTCGAGGAGAGCTCGTCGAGCGTCGTGCTGCTCGTCGGCCTCGCCGTCGGCGTCGACTACTCGATGTTCTACCTGCGGCGCGAGATGGAGGAGCGTGACGCCGGCCGCACGTGGGAGGCCGCGCTGAACGCCGCCGCCGCGACGTCGGGACGTGCGGTGCTCGTCTCCGGCCTCACGGTGATGGCGGCGATGGCCGGCATGTTCCTGGCCGGCAACGCGGTCTTCGTCTCATTCGGCATCGGCACGATCCTCGTCGTCGGCGTCGCGATGCTCGGCTCGTTGACCGTGCTGCCCGCGATGCTGTCGTTCCTCTCGCGCAAGGGCTGGGTCGAGAAGGGCCGCGTGCCGTGGGTCGCAAAGCGGCGCCACAAGACGAAGGGCGAGTCGCGGGTCTGGGGCGCGATCCTCGACCGCGTGCTCAAGCGCCCGCTGGTGTCGGTGATCGTCGCCGGCGGCCTGCTCGCCGCGCTCACGATCCCGGCGTTCTCGATGCACACCGTGAACCCGGGCGTCACGGGCCTCCCGCGCGACCTCGAGGTGATGCAGGCCTACGACAAGATCGACGCCGCGTTCCCGGGCGACGGCGTCCCGGCCGAGGTCGTCGTCAAGGCGGACGACGTCACCTCGCCCGCGGCGACCGCCGCGATCGAGGACCTGCAGCGCCAAGCGATCGCCACCGGTCGCCTGCACGAGCCGGTCGACGTCGACATCAACCCGGACAAGACCGTCGCGACGATCGACCTGGCGGTCGACGGCACCGGCACGGACGCGGCGTCGGAGCGCTCGCTCGCCGTGCTGCGTGACGAGGTCGTTCCCGCGACGGTCGGCAAGCTCGACGGCGCCGAGGTGGCGGTCACCGGCTTCACCGCCGGGTCGAAGGACTTCAACGACGTGATGAAGTCGCATCTGCCGATCGTGTTCGCGTTCGTCCTGTCGCTCGCGTTCATCCTGCTGCTGGTCACGTTCCGCTCGATCGTGATCCCGCTCAAGGCGATCGTGCTGAACCTGCTGTCGGTCGGCGCGGCCTACGGGATCCTCAAGCTCGTCTTCCAGGACGGGCGGCTGGAGGGCTTCCTCGACTACCAGTCGGTCGGCGGCGTGACGTCATGGCTGCCGCTGTTCCTGTTCGTGATCCTGTTCGGGCTCTCGATGGACTACCACGTGTTCATCCTGAGCCGGGTCCGCGAGGCGGTCGACGGCGGCATGCGGACCGACAAGGCGGTCGCGCACGGGATCAAGAGCACGGCCGGCGTGGTGACGAGCGCAGCGGCGGTGATGGTCGCGGTCTTCGCGATCTTCGCCACGCTGAGCATGCTCGAGTTCAAGATGATGGGCGTCGGCCTCGCCGTCGCCATCCTGATCGACGCGACGCTCGTCCGCGCGGTGCTGCTGCCGGCGACGATGAAGCTGCTCGGCGAATGGAACTGGTACCTGCCGAAGAAGCTCGACTGGCTGCCGAAGTTCGACCACGACGCGCTGCCGGAGCCGTCCAAGGCATAGGAGGGCGGAGCCGCTCCAGTTCCAGGAAGTCGAGCTCGACGAGCCCAGGGGCCACGAGGTG
>DATFPZ010000006.1:0-2650 GCA_035264545.1 Acidimicrobiia bacterium | reverse complement strand
ATCATGGCGTCGTCCTCGACGATGACGGGCGCCGCCTGGGGCGGCTCGAGGACGCCCCCGATGCCGACGCCGCCGGACAGGTGCACGCGCTCACCGATCTGCCCGCACGAGCCGACCGTCGCCCACGTGTCGACCATGGTGCCGGCACCGACGCGGGCGCCGATGTTGACGTACGACGGCATCAGGATGACGCCGGGCCCGAGGTACGAGCCCCATCGCGCCGATCCGCCGGGGACCACCCGCACGCGCGCCGACGCGTAGTCGTGCTTGATCGGGAGCTTGTCGTGGTACTCGAACGGCCCGGCCTCGACGACGGACAGCCCCTCCAGGCGGAACAGCAGCAGGATCGCCTGCTTCAGCCATTCGTGCACGACGACTTCGCCGTCGACGACCTCCGCCACGCGGGCTTCGCCGCGATCGAGGAGCTCGATCGCCTCGTGGACGACGGTGCGCGCCTCGGACGGCGCCATCACGGACGCGAGATCCTCGCGTCCGTCCCAGAGCCGCGTGACCTGCTCGGCGAGGTCGCTCACACCCGCTCCTTCGTCGCCAGGCGTTCGAACGCGAGCGCGAGGCGGTCGTCGGTCTGCGTGAGCGCGAGCCGGGCGTGCGCCGAACCGTCGGGACCGTACATGTCGCCCGCCGCGACGAGGAGCCCCTGCTCGGCGAGGCGGCGCGTGATCGACCACCCGTCCTCCCCGCCGTCGACGGCGCGCAGCCACAAGTAGAACGTCGACGGGCCGCCGTCGTGGACGAGACCCCATGCCCGGAGCGCCTCCTGCGCCTGCGTCCGCCGGCGGGCGTACCGGGCGCGCTGCTCGTCGACGTGGACGTCGTCGCCGAGCGCCGCCGTCGCGGCTGCTTGCACCGGCGCCGGCGTCATGAGACCGGCGTGCTTGCGAACCTCGCCCAGGTAGCTGACGAGGGCGGCGTCACCGGCGACGAAGCCCGCGCGCAGACCGGCCATGTTCGACCGCTTCGAGAGGGAGTGCACGGCGAGCACGCGGTCGTGGCCGGCGCTCAGTACGGTGGCGGGAGCCGCGGGAGAACCCGACTCGTCGTAGGTGAACTCGGCGTAGCACTCGTCGCTGGCGACGATCGCGCCCCATTCCCGGGCCCAGTCGACGACGGCTCGGAGGTGGTCCGGGCTTCCCGACACGCCGGTCGGATTGCCGGGCTCGTTGATCCAGATGACGACGGCCCGAGCGGCGTCGGCCTCGCTGATGCGGGAGAGATCGAGATGCCAGCTCGCGTCGAGGGGCACCGGGACCGCGCGCAAGCCGGCCAGGCGGGCGCCCATCTCGTACGACGGGTACGCGATGGCCGGGTACAGCACGGTGTCGCGCCCGGGGTCGCGCAACGCGAGCATGCGGGGCAGCGACGCCACGAGCTCTTTCGTCCCGATGCAGGCGACGACGGCGTCGGGCGACAGCTTGACGCCGAAGCGACGGCCGATCCATCCGGCGGCTGCTTCCCGGTATGCGGGCACGCCGATTGTGGCGGGGTATCCGGTGGCGGCGGCCGCGGCGTCGCCGAGCGCGCGCAGAGCCACATCGGGGATCGGATCGACCGGGGTTCCGACCGAGCAGTCGACGATGCCGCCGGGCACGGCTTCGGCCACGGCGCGCAGCTCGCGCAAGCGGTCGTGCGGGTACAGCGGCGGGACGAACCCGGGCTCAGCCATGAGTCGCAGGCTACCCGGGGCCGTTCGGCGATCCGGTGGCCGCGTTGCCGCCTTCGCCGTTCGACACCACGAACTCGCGGAAGCGGCTGACTCCCGACTCGGGGATCCGTGCCCGCACGCGGGTCTCCTGATCGCCGTGCACCTCGACGAGCACGTCGCCCTCGCGATGCAGCGCCGCGATCACGTCGCCCCGTTCGTACGGAACGGCGAGCTCGACGACCGGGTCGAGCGCCCGCAGCCGAGCGCCCAACACCTCGTCGAGCTTCTCGACGCCCTCGCCCGTCGTCGCCGAGACCGCGACTGCGTCCGGGTGTGACGACAGCAAGTCGTCGACGACAGCAGGATCGGCGAGGTCGATCTTGTTCACGACGAGCAGCTCGGGTTGGTGGGCGGCGCCGATCTCGCGCAGCACGGCGCGGACGGCTTCGATCTGCTGCTCGGCGTCGGGCGCGCCGGCGTCGAGGACGTGGACGAGCATGTCGACCTGGGCGACCTCCTCGAGCGTCGAGCGGAAGGCCTCGACGAGCTGGTGGGGTAGGCGTCGAACGAACCCGACCGTGTCGCTGAGCAGCGCGACCTCCCCGCCCGGGAGCTCCAGGCGACGTGTCGTGGGATCGAGCGTCGAGAACAGGCGGTCCTCGACCAGGGCGTCGGCGCGCGTCAACCGGTTCAAAAGCGTCGACTTGCCGGCGTTCGTGTAGCCGACGAGCGAGATCGATGGGAGCTCCCGGCGCCGGCGGGCCTTACGCTGGGTCGCCCGGGTCTTGGCGAGGCGCTCAAGCTCGCCCTCGAGCTTGTTCATGCGTCGCTGGATACGCCGCCGGTCGACCTCGAGCTGGGTCTCTCCCGGCCCGCGGGTGCCGATGCCGCCGGCCTGCTGGCTGAGCTCGATGCCGCGTCCGCGGAGGCGCGGGAGCCGGTAGCGCAACTGCGCCAGCTCCACTTGCACCATGCCCTCCTGGCTCC
>DATFPZ010000005.1:0-15632 GCA_035264545.1 Acidimicrobiia bacterium | reverse complement strand
ATAGTCGTAGAGCCCGAAGTCGCTGTCGTTGGCGAGCCGAATGGCTTCCTCGTCGTCGTCGAAGGTCTCGACGACGATCACCGGGCCGAAGATCTCCTCGCGCGCAACGCGCATGTCGCCGCGCACCTCCGCCAGCAGCGTCGGCTCGACGTAGAAGCCCCGGTCGAGATGCGAGGGCCGTCCTCCGCCCGTGACCACCGCCGCGCCCTCGTCGGCGCCGGCACGGATGTAGCCCTCGACGCGCTCACGGTGCGCGCCCGTGATCAGCGGCCCCACGACGGTCTTCGGATCGGTCGGGTCGCCGACGGGGAGCAGCGTGGACATCTTGGCGAGACCCTCGACGAACTCCTCGTAGCGCGACCGGTGCACGATCGCCCGCGTCGGCGCGGTGCAGATCTGCCCGGCGTGGAACGTCCACACGGATCCGATGGCGGTGATCGCAGTGGCGAGGTCGGCGTCGTCGAGCACGATGCCGGCGCCTTTGCCGCCCAGCTCGAGGAGCAGCCGCTTCATCGTGCGTCCGCCGACTTCCGCGATACGGAGGCCGACGGCGGTGCTACCGGTGAAGCTGATCATGTCGACGTCGCGCGATTCCACCAGCGCCTCGCCCGTCGCCGGGCTCGACCCGGTCACGACGTTCACGACGCCGGGCGGGAAGCCGACCTCCTCGAGGATGCGTACGAGCTCGATCACCGCCAGCGGGTCCTGCGGCGCCGGACGCACGATCACCGTGTTGCCCATCGCGAGAGCGGGACCGATCTTGCCGGCCATGTTGACGATCGGGAAGTTGTACGGCGTGATGCACGCGACCACGCCGACCGGGGCTCGGCGCGCGAGCGCGCCCATGAGGCCGGCGGGCGCCATCGGCGTCGACGGCATCTCCTGCGGCGCAAGGGGGATGACGTTCGGCTCGAGCGCGCCGCGCGCGTAGCGGTCGAACCGGCTGGCCGCCACCGGCACCTGCATCGCGCGGCCGACGGCGGTCGTGCACCCCGTCTCCGAGATCACGAGCGGGACGAGGTCCTCGAGCTTCTCGCGCACGCGGACGGCGGCCGCCGACAGGAGCTCGGCGCGCTGCTCGGGCGTCGTCTGGGACCAGGACTCGAACGCGTCGCGCGCGGCCCGGGCGGCGTCGTGCGCCTGCTGCACGGACGCCTCGGGCGCGACGCCGACGGCGGCCTCGGTCGCCGGGTTCACGATCTCGTAGCCGCCGTCGCCGCCCTCGACCCACTCGCCGCCGATGAGGAGCCGCTCGTGCGGCCGGTCCGTCGTCACGCTCACGTCGCTCTCCCCCGCTACGATCACCAAGGTAGAACGTGTTCTCATTTCGTGTCCAGCGGGGTGACCACTGATGGACCTCGGCCCGGTCGGCATCTGGACGTTCGCCCTCGACCTCCAGCCCGTCGCGCGAGCGCGCGAGGTGGCGGCCGAGCTGGAGGAGCTCGGGTACGGGGCCATCTGGGTGCCTGACGCCATCGGCCGCGACCCTCTCGTGCACGCCGCGCTGCTCCTCAGTGGCGCGAACCGCATTGCGGTCGGCACCGGCATCGCGCAGATCTACGGACGCGACCCGATGACGATGTCCGGAGGCTGGAAGACCATCGCCGAAGCGTTCCCGGGCCGGTTCGTGCTCGGGCTCGGCGTCAGCCACCAACCGATGGTCGAAGGCCTCCGCGGTCAGACGTACGGTCCCCCGCTGACCGCGATGCGCGAGTACCTCGACCGCATGGACACGGCGATGTACGTCGCCGCCGAGCCGACCGAGCCTCCCCGGCGCGTGCTCGCCGCCCTGGGCCCGAAGATGCTGGCGCTGGCAGCGGAGCGCGCCGACGGCGCGCATCCCTACAACGTGCCGCCCGAGCACACGGCGCGTGCCCGGGAGATCCTCGGCCCGTCGAAGCTGCTGGCGCCCGAGCAAGCCGTCCTGCTCGAGACCGATCCGGTCGCGGCGCGACGGATCGGGCGAGCGCACATGGCGATCTATCTCGACCTCCCGAACTACATGAACAACCTGCGCCGGTTCGGCATCACCGACGACGACATCGCCGACGGCGGGAGCGATCGCCTCGTCGACACGCTCGTTGCGTGGGGCGATGTCGACGCCGTCCGCGCCCGTGTGCAAGCGCACCTCGACGCCGGCGCCGACCATGTCGCCGTGCAGGTGCTGACGTCTGAGCGCGGCACGCTCCCGCTCGAGGACTGGCGGAACCTCGCGCCCGCGTTGCTCTAGGGTCGTTCGCCGTGGCCCACGGCAAGGACGTGCGACCGACGTTCGACAGCTACGACGAGCGCGTCGCCGACGGACTCGTGCGGGCGCACGAGAAGGGCGAAGGCCTGCCCGGCTATCTCGGCATCCGCCTGACCGAGACCTGGCCCGGCGGGATGCGCGCCGAGATCCCCGTGCGCGACGAGCTGCTGAACCCGTTCGGCAACCTGCACGGCGGCGTGCTGGCCGCGCTGTGCGACCACGTGCTCGGCACGGTCTGCTACCCGGTCATCCCGCCCGGCGCGTGGGCGGCGACGACCGAGTTCAAGCTCAACTACCTGTCGCCGGTCACCGCCGGCTCGCTGTCGGCGGCGGCGCAGATCGTGTCCCTGACGAAGCGCACCGCCGTCGTGCGCATCGAGGTCGACAACGACGGCCGGCCGGTGTGCCTCGCCCAGGGGACCGTCCTGGTGATGCCGCCGAAAACGTAGGCGCCCGGCCGCCGGCCGCGATGAGTTCCGGGGCTCGACCTCGTCGTAGATGACATGACCAAGTATCCAGGCGAGTCGGCGGAGTACCGGGCGGCGCGGGACCGGCTGCTCGAGCAAGAGATCGAGCTGCGGCGCGCCACGGAGGCGGTGGCCGCCGCGAGGCGTGAGCTCCCGGCCGGTGGCGCCGTACCGGAGGACTACGTCTTCCGGGGCCTCGGAGCCGACGGCGCGCCCACTGACGTGCGGTTGTCGGAGCTGTTCGCGCCGGGCCGGGACTCGCTCGCCATCTACAGCATGATGTTCCCCCGCGACCGGCGGGACGAACGGCCCGGACCGACGAGCGGCCAGACGGCGCGCCTCCCGCTCGCGGAGGGCCCTTGCCCGTCGTGCACCGGGCTTCTCGACCAACTCGACGGCACCGCCGAGCATGTCAGCCAGAACATGAACTTCGCGGTGGTGGCAAAGACCCCGCTCGAACGCGTTGTCGCCTTTGCCCAGGAACGCGGCTGGCGCCGACTCCGAGTCCTCTCTTCGGCCGCCAACACCTACAACCGCGACTACCTCGCCGAGACGCCGGAGGGAGACCAGATGCCGATGCTGAACGTCTTCCACCGCGACCGCGACACGATCCGCCACTTCTGGGGCTCGGAGCTCTTCTACGCGCCGACGGAACCCGGACAGGATCCTCGCCACGTCGGGGCTCTCGAGCCGCTCTGGAACTTCTTCGACCTCATCCCCGAGGGGCGACCCGACTGGGACGAGCAGCTCAGCTACCCCTGAGGGCTACTCGGCCGCGGAGGCGGCGGCTTTGCCGACCGCCGGAGCAGGAGCCCGAGCTTGCGAGGGCGACAGTTAAGCCGCGGAGGCGGCGGCTTTGCCGACCGCCGGAGCAGGAGCCCGAGCTTGCGAGGGCGACAGTTAAGCCAGGTCGAGCTGGAGCATCCGGATCGCGTTGCCGCGCACGATCTTCTGGATCTGCTCCTCGTCGAG
Organism: Acidimicrobiia bacterium; assembly: GCA_035264545.1. Lineage (GTDB taxonomy): Bacteria > Actinomycetota > Acidimicrobiia > IMCC26256 > JACDBD01 > JALZAA01. The sequence goes on along the minus strand of DATFPZ010000005.1, from coordinate 11,945 downwards.
GTCCTTCATCTGCCGCTCGGCGACTTCCTTGCTGTTGGGCCACGTGGAGTCGCTGTGCGGATAGTCCGTCTCGAACGTGATCGTGTCGACGCCCATGTCCTCGAGCGACCGAAGGCCGTGCGGGTCGTCGAAGAAGCAGCCGTACACATGCTCGCGGTAGTACTGGCTCGGCGGCTTCTTGACCTTGTCGGCGACGCCACCCCACGCCCGGTTGTGGTCCCAGACGGCGTCGGCCCGCTCGAGGACATACGGGATCCACCCGATCTGTCCCTCGGAGTACGCGATCACGAGGTCGGGGAACTTCTCGAACACGCCTGACATGAGGTAGTCGGTGAGCGACATCGCCGCGTTCATGTACGTGAGTGTCGAGCCGACCGCCGGTGGCGCGTCCTTCGACGTCGACGGCATCTTCGACGACGAGCCGATGTGCATGCACACGACCGTGCCCGTCTCGGCGCACGCCCGGAAGAACGGGTCCCAGTAGCCGTCCGCATCGTGGACCGACGGCAGGCCGAGGAACGGCGGGATCTCCGTGAACGCGACCGCGTGGCCGCCGCGCGCCGCGTTGCGCCGGATCTCCTCGCCGGCGAGCTGCGAGTCCCAGAGCTGGATGATCGGCAGCGGGATCAGGCGACCGTTGGAGCCCCCGCACCACTCGTCGAACATCCAGTCGTTGTACGCCTTGACGCACAGGTCGGCGAGCTCCATGTCCTTGGCTTCCATGAACGTCTGGCCGCAGAAGCGCGGGAACGTCGGGAACGAGAGCGACGCCTCGACCCAGTTCACGTCCATGTCCTCGAGGCGCGCCTTCGGGTCGTAGCAACCGGGACGCATCTCCTCGTAGGTGATCGCGGTGATCTTCACCTCGTCGCGGTCGAACCCGACCGCCGCGCTCAAGCGCGTCTGCGGGATCTTCTTGTCCTCGTAGTGCCACCAGTCGCAGGGGTTGCCCTCGCCCTTCTCGTACGAGAAGTTGCCGCCGACGAACGTCATCTCCCCCAGCGGCGCCCGCACGACGCGGGGCCCGACGTCCAGGTACTTCTTCGGCAGACGCTTCTGCCAGACGTCGGCTGGCTCCACGACGTGGTCGTCCACGGAGATGATCTTCGGAATGTCAGGCATGCGGCCGAGCTTAGACCTGACGCCTCGTCAGATCGACATGGTGCGTATCTGAGCGACACCGGGTGTCGTTCAGATACGCACGTCAGTACGCGGGCTGGCGCGTGAGGATCTGGTCGATCACGAAGCCGCCGGCGGCGACGACGAGAGCGCCGATCACGATGATCAGCGTCGAGTTGGCGAGGCTCCGGGCGATGACGTCCCACGCGGCGTCGAACGCGTCCCGGGCGACGAACGGATCGAGCGTGCGACCGACCAACTGCTTCGCCAGCGCCATGAGCCCGAGGAAGAGGAGTGACACGCCGGCGACGACCGTGCCGGCGATGCCGAGGGCACGCCAGCGCCGTTCGGACATCGCGACCGCCATCGCGAGCAGCACGAGCACCACGAGAGGCGTGATCAGTGCCACCCGTTGTGCACCGTCGACCGCCCCCCACAGGATCGGCACCTCGCTCCGCCGGGCGATGACGATGGGCGCGACTTGGACGTTGCGGAGCGCCGCGGCGACCTGGGGGTTCTGAGCACGAGCGAGGTTCACGCCCGGCGCGACGTCGAGCGTGATCGTGTCCTCATCCGAGGTGAGCTGATCATGAACGCCTCCGAGTGACTCCTTGAAGACGGCTCGATACGCGGGTGTGCCGAGCGCGCCCGCGATGCCTGCCCTGATCACCGGCTCGCTCGCCGCCGGCACGGGCCGCGTGCGCCCGATGTCGGTCACCACCGCGTCGGCGATCCCTCGCCGCACCGCCTCGCGATCGAGCAGGCCGTCCGAGAGATTGGTGAAGCGCTCCCGATCCAACAGCACCTGTTGGGTCCACAGGCCCACGAGCGCGAAGGGAAGCAAGAAGCCGGCTGCAACGAGCAGGAGCGCGACAAGGGCGCGCCGGCTCACGCGGCCGGTTGCCGGCGCAGCACGAACGCGAGTCGGATCAGCACCGCACCCTTGAAGACGAGCGCGATTCCGATCACCAGGGCCACGACGAGAACCGTGATGCTCGGCCACACGATCGTGATCCCCGCGGCGACGAGCGCGGTGACGCCCTTGGCGACGAAGTGGCCCGTGTGCGGGCGCTCACCACGATGCTTGTACGCGTACCAGAGCGTCATCGCCGCGTAGAGCAGCAGCCACGCTCCCAACAGCAGGGCGAGGACGAGCGCGGTGACGTCCGGCCAAACCAGCACGACGATGCCGGTGATCAGGTCGATGATGCCGCGGAAGAGGATGATGCCCCAGCCCTCGGTGTGCCGCTCGGCGATCGACCATCCGATCTCGGCACCCCCGGCGACGAGGAGGAACACGCCGAGGACGAACACGAGCGCGAGCACCGTGACGCCGGGCCAGACGATCGTGATCAATCCGGCCACAAGCGACAGAATCCCGACTGCGAGCACGAACGGCCAGCTCCGACGGAGATCGATCCTCGTGACAGCGGGCTCGGACGGCGTGGTGCTCATCGTGACTCCCTGCGGTCGCGGACGCGCTTCGGAAGCTAGCGCCCGGTCACACTCGCACGCCGAGATACACCGCGGCCAAGCGATCCGCGTCGGCCTCCTGGCGTGGTCCGGTCCACACGACGCGACCGAGCTCCATTACCGCCACGACGTCGGCGAGCGCGAGCGCTTCGCGGGCCTTCTCCTCGACCAACAGCAGCGAGCTCCCGCGTTGCCGGAGCTCGGTCAGCGCGTCGAAGACGGCTTCGCTCGCCATCGGCGCCAGTCCCAGTGACGGCTCGTCGGCGACGAACACGGCGGGCGTTCGCACGAGCGCCGGCGCGAGCGCCAGCATCTGCTGCTCGCCGCCCGACAGCAGCCCGGCCGTCTGCCGGCGGCGATCGGCGAGCAGCGGGAAGCGCTCGTACGCCTGCTCGCGTTCGCGCGCCGACCGCAGCACCACGCTCAGGTTCTCGTCGACCGACAAGCCGGGGAAGATCCCGCGCGCTTCGGGCGCGAGCACCAGGTCGCGTCGCGCCCGCCGGAACGCCGGTTCATCGGTGACGTCGCCGCTGTCCAACCGGACACGCCCCGACGTCGGTTCGAGCAACCCCGCCGCGACCGCGCACAGGGTCGACTTCCCGGCCCCGTTCGCCCCGAGGAGCGTGACGACCTCCCCCTTTCCGACCGAGAGGTCGACGCCGTGCAGGACCTCGACCTCGCCGTACCCGGCCACGATCCGCTCGAGCCGGAGCGCCGCCGGCGCAACCTCTCCCGCGCCATCTCCCCCCGGCGGGGCGAGCGGCGCTGCCACGGGTGTGGTCGCGACGGGGGCCGGGGCCGGGGTCGCGGCGCGGGCCGCCTCAGCCTGCTCGCGCCGGCGACGGCGTTCGAGGCGCTGCATCCCGACGAGCGCGAGGACGCCGTCGGGATTCTTCGCCAAGTTGATGGCGCCGATACCGAAGAGGATGGCCGCCAGTTGCGGGGTTTCGGTCAGCGTCGCCGCCCAGTCGGGCATGAAGCCCCAGCCGGCGATCACCTGAAGCAGGTCCGTGAAGCACGCGAACGCCAGCCCGGCGAGCAACGCCCCGCCCGGTCGCCGGATCCCGAACGTGACCGTCACAGCGAGCCAGATCAATCCCACGAACGCCGGTGCGCTCCGGTTGTTCACCGGACTGCTCACGACCGCGAGCAGGGCGCCACCGAGCCCGGCGATCCCCGCCGACACCGCAAACAGCGAGACCTTCGACCAGCCGGCACCGATCCCCGATGTGCGGGCAGCCACCTCCGAGCTGCGGACCGCGAGCACAGCGCGTCCCGACGTCGACCCTCGCAAGTTGTATATGACGACCGTGATCGCACCGAACACGAGCAGCGCGAGCATCGCCAGTTCACGCGGCTGCGTGAAATCGAACGGGCCCAACGGCAGCTCCGACTCGAACGTCTCGAGGTTCAGTGGTGGGACCGGCCACCCGCGCGAGCCGTTCCTCACGGCGTCGAGCTGGAAGACGATGAGCTCGGCGGTGAAGGCGAACGACAGCGTCGCCAGCGCGAGCGCCAGCGGCCCGAGACGGCGCACCGGGATCGCGATCACGGCGCCGACCGCTGCCGCGACGGCGGTGCCGGCGAGCACGGCGACGAAGAAACCGAACCGGCCGTCGTGCATGAGCAACGGGATCGTGAATCCGAACTCGGTGTTGACGAGGTAGCCGACAGTGAATGCCGATGCGGTCACGAAGGTGGCTTGGCCGAGGCTCACCATGCCGCCGAGGCCTGTGATGACCACGAACGACAGGAAGACGATCCCGAGCACGATGCCCTTTGCGATGAGGCTGGACCAGAACTCGTTCGCGAACCAGAGCTCGTACACGACCAGCGCGCTCACCGCGATCGTCCACGGCAGGATGCGCCGCCAAGGCGGCAGTCCGGCGCGGTGGTCCTCGGGAGGCGACTCGTCGGCGACCGAACCGGCGGCACGCGTGCGGTCGAAGCCGAGGAAGAAGAGGAGCACGATCGTCAGAAGGAACGGGATCGACGACAGGAAGCCCGAGATGTCGGTCAGGAAGTCGGGCGCGTACCCGAACACGAGGTTCTGCAGCACGCCGAGCGCGAGCCCGGCCGCGAACGCGAGCGGGATCGACCGCAAGCCGGCGGCCACGACCGCGGCGAGGGAGCCCAGCACCACCAGCGTGTAGTCGACGTCGGTCAGCCCGAAGAGCGGGGCGATCAGCACGCCGCCCAGCCCGGCCAGCGTCATCGACAGCGCCCACGCCACCGCAGAGGTCTTCGCTGCGTTCACACCACGGAGCCCGGCGAGCTCGCGACGGTCGACGCCCGCTCGCATCTCGAGCCCGACGCGCGTGTGCCGCAGCACGAGCCACAGGAGAACGGCGGCCGCGCCTGCGGCGAGGAACACTGCCAGCTGGTCCGAGTTGACGGCCACACCGCTGAGCGGCCGCCACACGACCTCGCTCGGCACGGGACCGAGGCCGGGCGGCCGGAAGCCTGCCACGTTCGTGGGCAGCCCCAGCTCGAGGACGGAGTTCCCCACGGTGTCGACCAGCCACAGCACCACGGCCGGGAACGCCACGAGCAGACCGATCGTGCCGACGATGCGGGCGTATACCGGCGCGTCGGCGAGTCGCCGCAACAGGATCCGATCGAGCAGCAGGCCGAGCAGCGGCGCGAACACGAAGATCGCCACGATGGCCGACGGGACGATGGGCCAGCCCAGGCCGCCGTCCGCGGTAGCCGCGTGCAACTGGAAGTAGAGGTACGCCGTCGCGAACGCAATCGCGCCGTGCGCGAAGTTGAAGATGCCGGAGCTCTGGTACGTGAGGACGAGTCCCGACGCCATCACCGAGTAGATGGCGCCCGACACCGCGCCCGAGATCACGAGGTTGAGCAGCTTCTCCACGACTGGCTCCTCGTGATCTCGAGCGCGGCCCCCGGGCTCTCGCCTGACTAGCTCCTAACCAACCTTCACCCGCTTGTAGCAGTCGAAAGGCACGCGGATCGTGTAGTTGGTGCCGTCACTCTCGACGAGGGTGCCGCACGTCCCTCCCTGTTCGTGACCTGCCGGGAAGCTGATCGAGCCGACCACGTCCTTCAACTCGTACTTGAAGTTCCGATTCGCGGCTCTCAGGAACCGCGTCTCGGTGAGGTTCTTGCCCGTCTTCTTGAGCATCGCGACGAACATGTCTGCGGACAGGTACCCGGCGAGCGCGGGCTGCGTCAGCATCTGGTCGGGCTTGACTGCCCTGATCTCGTCGATGATCTGCTGCATCGCCGTGTTCCCCTGCTGGGCCGACTCGAACGCGTTGAACTGGATGAAGACGCTCGATCCCACGAAGCCGGTCGCGAGCCGCGGGTCATAGCCCACCGCGTTCGTGAGCACGCCCTGGTAGCCGAGCTCGAGCAGCTTGTTCTGGAGCCCGGTGACGTTGTTGACGGCCAGTGTCAGGAACACGACGTCGGCCGGCCGCCCCTTGTTGCTCGACATGATCTCGTTGGCGAACGGCGTGTAGTCGCTCACCGTCGCCGGCAGCGGCGGGATTGGGTTCTTGGAGTACACGACCTTGAAACCGGCGGACTTCGCCGACGCCGAGATGACCTCCACGCCCGCCTTACCCGAGTCGTTGTCCTCCGCGATGACCGCCGCGGTCTTGCCCTTCGCGTTGTTGTTGAAGTTGCCCTTCTTGATCAGGTCGCCCCAAGTGGAGGAAGCCGTCTTCGGGTCCTCGGGCGTGAGGCAACCGCTGAAACCGAAGCCGAACGGGTTCTCGCAGAATCCGGACGCGATCCCCCACCCGATGAACGGCGTCTTGTTCTGGGCGAAGAAATCGCTCGCGCCGAGGAACGGCGTGATCACCGGCACCGCGGCGAAGATCTGATCGTCCTGGACGAGCTTGCGACCCTCGTCCAGGTTCTTGTTCTGGTCGCTGCCGTCGTCGCGGAAGCCGAGGAAATTGATCTTCCGTCCGCCCGGAATCTCGTTGTTGTTGTTCGCCTTGTCGAAACGGGCCTGGGCGCCGACGGCCGAATCCTGGTAGAAGGCCGCGTAGCCAAGGCCGCCGACCGTGATCGTGTCGTCCGTGACGCCGCGCGTCTGGCGCTCCGGTCGAGCCGACGTCCCCGCCACGGCCACACTGCTCGTGGCGAGCACGAGCGCCAGTACCGCGAGCGCGCCCACCAGCTTGTGTCGCTTCACGTCATTCCCCCCATTGTTCGTAACTACCCGAGGTACGCAGTGCGCACCGCGGCGTCGGACTGGATCTCCTTCGCATCCCCGACCGCGATCACCTCGCCCAAGTTGAGCACGGCGATCCGATCGCATTGCTCCATCACGAACCCCACGTCGTGCTCGACGAGCAGCACGGCGCACGACTCCTCGGCCTGGATCGCCCGGATGCGCTCCCCCAATCGCGCCATCTCGCTGTCTCCGAGCCCGGAAGTCGGCTCGTCGAGGAGCAGCACCCGGGGCGGGTCGACGATCGCCCGCGCCAGCTCGACCATCCGGGCCAGCCCCATGGGCAAGGAGCCCGCGGGATGATCGGCCACCGCCGTCAGGCCGCACAGGTCGAGCACGTGCGCGACGCGCTCGCGCCGCTCGCGCTCGCGGCGACGACGAGTTGGGAGACCGAGGAGGTCGGCGGGTAGTCCGCCGCCGCCGCCGCGCCACTCGAGTGCGGCTAGCACGTTGTCTGCAATCGAGAGCCAGCCGTACGTCTGGACCCGCTGGAACGTGCGGCGCAGCCCGGCCCGGGCCCGGCGGGCGGCCGCCCACCTCGTGATGTCACTTCCGTCGAGCATGACCCGTCCCGTTTCGGGGATGCGGACGCCCGAGACGACATCGAACAGTGTGGTCTTGCCGGCGCCGTTGGGGCCGATCAGACCGCAGACCTCACCCGCGTCGACCGCGAGGTCGACGTCGGTGAGCGCGGCGATGCCACCGAAATGCACGCTCACGCGTTCGAGCCCGAGGACGAGGCCGTTCCCGGTATTGCCGTCTGTCTGCGCGCGCTCGACCGTCGTCACGACTGGAGCACCGTCTCGCCGGTTCGCATGCGCGTGCTCCGGTGCATCGGGTCGCGGTCGAACTCCGGGATGACCTCCTGGCCGAACAGCCGGAGGGTCTCCACGGCAAGATCCTGCGGGAGGCCGACCGGCAATCCGAACGCCACCTGGTCACAGCCGACCTGCTCGTAGCGTCGCACCTGCTCGGTGACCTCGTCGGGGTCTCCGCACAGCAGGAAGCCGGCGTCGATGCGGTCGTCGATGTCGTCGAGGGTCGGCTCCGGCATCACGTTCGGCCAGGCGGTGAAGCCCTCGGGCACCGGAAAGGTGTCGTGGTACAGGAACACGAGTGACTGGAGATACGAGATCTGCATGCTGCATGCCGCCTCGCGCGCCTTGCGGCCGTCTTCGAGGCAGACCAGGCCGTTCGTGATCATCACGTTGTCGTTGACGTACCGGCCGGCGGGCGTCGCCTCGCCGATCGCCGCCTTGTACGCGTCGACGTGTTCCTTCATGTCGTGGATCGCGGCCACGTTGAACCCGAGCACGCCGAGCCCGTGTCGGGCGGCCTTCTCGTATGTGGGCGGGTTGCCCGCCGCGACCCACATCGGTGGGTGCGTCCGTCCGCCGCCGTACGGCTTGGGGACGACGTTGCGTGGCGGCGTCGAGAAGGCGGCGCCGTCGTGGGAGTACTCGAACGAGTCCCACATCTTCGTGAACTCCCAGATCACCTCGTCCCAGTTCGCCTTCGTCTCGGCAGGGTCGACGTTGAACGTGCCGAGCTCGTGCGACCCCGCGCCCCGACCCGAGCCGAACTCGAAGCGACCCTCGGAGAGGTGATCGAGCATCGCTACGCGCTCCGCGATGCGCACAGGGTGGTTCGTGACCGGGTTGAGCGGGAAGATGCCCGATCCGACGTGGATGCGATCGGTCTGCGCGAGCGCGTAGGCGATGAACGACTCGCTGGCCGACAGATGCGAGTACTCGGTCAAGGTGTGGTGCTCGGTGCACCACACGTACTTCCAGTTGTTGCGGTCGGCTTCACGGATCAGCTCGAGCTCGTTGAGCACCGCGCTGTGCTCGGAGACCGGGTCGTGCGCCTTCGGCCCCGGCAGGAACATCTGTACGAAGATCCCGAATTCCAAGGTTCCCCCCGTTTCCCCGTTGCACGCATGGTGCACTATTGCAACGAGCCGTTCCAAATGACAGGCTTTCTGATAGCCCGTCAGAAGTCAAGAGGCCCCGATGGAACGGCGATCGCCACCGACGGAGCGGGTCATCCGCCTGCTCGACCTGCTCGCCCGCCGGCCGTCCGAGGGCTTGTCGCTGTCCGAGCTCTCCCGCCGCCTCGACATCAGCAAGGCGACGGGGCTCGGTATCGCCGGCGCGCTCACCCGCGCCGGTTACCTCGCCCGGAGCGAGGACACGAAGACCTACACACTCGGACCGGCGTTGCTCGGACTCGGCCGCGCCGCCTCGGAGGCGTTCTCGTCGTTGCCGTTCGCACGGCCGGAGCTCCGGCGTCTCAACCGGGAGCTCGGGCTGGCGGCGAGCGTGTCGACCTTGGCCGGCGACAAGATCGTGCTGCTCGACCGGACCGGACCCCACGGCGAGCTCGACCGCATGCTGCAAGCCGGTCAGCGCTATCCGTACACACCACCGAGCGGGTGCGTACTCGCGGCCTGGTTGGGTGACGCGGAGATCAACCAGTGGCTGGCGGACTACCCCGAGGTTTCGATGGACGAGAGCCTCGAGCACTTGCGCGCACTCGTCGATACCGTGCGCGAGCTCGGCTACATCGTCGAGCGCATGAGCGACCTCTCCGTCGGTGCGCTGACGATGCTCGCCGGTCTCGACGGCCACGACATCCCCGCGCCCGCGGCCGCCGCGATCGCCAACATGGTGTCGAACCTGGCCGACCGTCATTATGTCGCCCGCCATCTGCGCTCGAGTCGACGCTTCGCGGTGACCTTCGTAGCATCGCCCAGCTTCGACGCCGAAGGAAGGCCGGATCTGCTCCTCGGGCTGCTGGTGTTCCGGGACGACGTCACCTATGACGAGCTCACGGGGTACGGCGCGGCGGTACGCGAGGCCGCCGCTCGAGTTACCGCGCAGGCCGGCGGATACAACCCATGGGATGGCCACCGCGCGCCGAAATGCACCGTCGGACTCCGCGCGACGCATCGAATGACAAGCCGAGCGACAGGAAGGACCGCCCGATGATCCTCGACGGCAAGACGGTGGTGGTGTCCGGGGTCGGCCCCGGCCTCGGCCGGGAGATCGCAGCCGCGGCGGCGCGGGAGGGGGCCAACATCGCCATCGGCGCTCGTACGCAAGCGAACCTCGAGAAGGCGGCAGCCGAGATCGACCCGTCCGGAGCGAAGGTTGCGTGGGAGGTGACCGACATCACCGACGCCGCCCAGTGCGCGCGGCTCGCCGCCACCGCGACGGATCGATTCGGGGGGATCGACGCGCTCGTGAACTGCGCCGCGCTCGACGCCGTGTTCGGTGGACTCGAGGAAGCCGATTGGGACAGCTGGCGGCAGGCCATCGAGATCAACCTGTTCGGCACGATGCAGATGACGCAGGCCGTGATCCCGGCGATGAAGGAACACGGCGGCTCAGTCGTGTTCATCGGGAGCCAGGCGATGTTCTGGTCGCAGCTCCCCCAGGCCGCCTACGGGGCGTCCAAGGCCGCGATTCTCGGCGCTGTCACGCACCTCGCGCGCGAGCTGGGGCCGTACCGGATCCGCGTCAACACGGTCGTGCCGTCATGGATGTGGGGCCCGCCGGTCGAGATGTACGTCGACATGACATCGAAGGCGCAGAACGTCGACCCGGAGTCGATTGTGAACGGCATCACGGAGAAGATGCCGCTGGGCGAGATCCCGAGCGACGGCGACGTGGCGGAGGTCGTCGTGTTCTTCGCGTCCGACCGCGCCCGCATGGTCACCGGCCAGTCGCTCCTCGTCAACGCGGGCGAGTACATCCGCTGATCAGTCAGACGGGTGAGCCGGGCGCGACGAGGGGCCAGGGGCGCTCGCGTTCGGCGATCAGCGCGAGGTCGAGGAGGAGCGGCTCCTCGAAGTGGCGCCCGAGCACCTGAAGGCCGACCGGCATCCCGCGGTTCCTGCCGATCGGGATCGAGCACGCCGGGCTGCCGAACACGTTGGCCGGGATCGTCAGGGCTCCGTTGTTGCCCAGCTCCGCCTGTTGGTCGCCCACTTGGGTCGGCAGCGGGCCTTCGGCCGCGAATGCGACGTCGGGGTTGGCGGCGGCGATGACGAAGTCGACCTGGTCGAAGACGTCCGCCATCGCCTCGTTGATCGCGGTGCGGCGGTTCTCGATGCGAGCCCGGGCCTCGAGGTTGTACACCTCGGTGGCGACCTTCAGCCCGAAGCCGATCTCCAGCGTGAGATCGGGTTCGCAGTCCGGGTAGCGATCACCGAGGATCGCCAGCACCTCCGACAACCCCGACAACGCCCACTCGTAACCGAGCTCGGGGAGCTTCACCGGCACGTCGACGAGGTCGAGGCCGGCGTCGCGAGCCAGCGCTTCGCCGTGGGTCACGACCATCTCGGCGATCTCGGGGTGCACGACTGCGATGCCGAGATCGGGCACGATCGCGGCGCGCTTGCCGCGCAGCTCGTGCGTGCCGAGTCCGCCTTCCCAACCGTCGACGCGCGCCAGGCTGTACGGGTCGCGCTGATCGAAGCCGTTCGTCACGTCGACGAAGCGAGCGGTGTCGCGCACCGACCGGCTGACACAACCGAGGACCGCGGTCAGCGATCCCACGCACATCTCGGGGCTCTTCGGGATCCGGCCGTACGTGCACTTGAGTCCGAACAGGCCGGTGAATCCGGCCGGGATGCGCAGCGAACCACCGCCGTCGCCACCCGTCCCGACGGTGACCAGACCGCCGGCCACTGCGGCCGACCCCCCGCCGGTCGACCCGCCCGGCGTGAGGGTGAGGTCCCACGGGTTGCGGGTGACGCCGTTGAGGTTCGTCCGCGTGAGGTTCACCCCGCCGAACTCGCTCGACGTCGTGAGGCCCACGAGCACGGAGCCGGCGAACCGAATCCGGCTGACCAGCGTCGAATCGTGTGTGGCGACGCAGTCCTTCAGCGGCACGCTCGCCTGTGTGTACGGCCAGCCCGCGACGGAGTCGAGCTCCTTCACGCCCACGGGAACGCCGCCGAACGGTGCGTTCACGTCCGCGCTCGCGGCGGCGGCGCGCGCCTCTTCGGGGTTCAGGTACGAGAAGGCGTTGAGGTCGGAGCGCTCGATGGCCGCGGTCGTCGCGTCGAGCTCGTCGAGTGGCGTGCGTTCCCCGGAACGGAACGCTTCGACGAGCGAGCACGCGTCGCCGAGCCACGGCG
>DATFPZ010000004.1:0-3549 GCA_035264545.1 Acidimicrobiia bacterium | reverse complement strand
TCCAGAGCCGCAACGGGTCGCCGGGATCCAGCGGCGCGCGGCACGTGTTCACGGCGGCGGCGCCCGAGGCGGGGACGCCGGTGACCGAGTCCGATCGCGACGTCGAGTGGCCGTCGTCGCTCTGCAGCGGCCCCGTCACCGCGAACGCGGTGCCGGCTGCGAGCAGCGCGACCGCCACACCGGCAATGAGGCTGCGATGCCAGATGCGCCGCCGGCGGGCCCGCTGCGCGCGGCGGGACCCGTTCGGGGTGGCGTCGTCGTCGGACGGCATGAATCAGGGTTCCGATCGAGGGAACCCGGGCGAGCGTAGTGGCGGCAGGCGCCGCGGCGGCGTCTCCCGATACCTATGCCGGCTCGGCCGCCCGATCCAGCTGGGTGCGGTACAGGTCGGCGTACAGGCCGTGCGCGCGCAGCAGCTCCGCGTGACGGCCTTGCTCGACGATGCGGCCGTCGTCCATCACGAGGATCCGATCCGCGTTCACGATCGTGGACAGCCGGTGCGCGATCACCAGCGCGGTGCGTCCCTGCAGCGCGTCGGCGAGGGCGCGTTGGATCGCGAGCTCCGACTCGGAGTCGAGGTGTGACGTCGCCTCGTCGAGGATGACGATCGCGGGGTCCTTCAGCAGCATCCTCGCGATCGCGAGCCGTTGCTTCTCGCCGCCCGACATGCGGTATCCCCGCTCGCCGACGAGCGTGCCGTAGCCCTCGGGCAGGCTCATGATCAGGTCGTTGATCCGAGCCGCCTTGCACGCGGCGACGATCTCGTCGTCGGTGGCATCGGATCGCGCGTACCGAAGGTTGTTGATGATCGTGTCGTGGAACAGGTGCGCGTCCTGCATGACGAATCCGACGGCGTCGCGCAGCGAGTCGAGCGTGAGGTCGCGCACGTCGTGGCCGTCGACGAGCACGCGGCCTTCGCTCACGTCGGCGATTCTCGGCACGAGCATGGCGCTGGTCGTCTTGCCCGCTCCCGACGGTCCGACCAGCGCGACGAGCTCACCCGGCTCGATGGCGAGGGAGACGTCGCGCAGGATCCAGCCGCTCTCCTCCTCGTGGTCGGCGACCGCGCCCTCCTGGAGGGACGGGAGGGAGGTGACGCCGGCGGGCGGGTGCCGGAACCACACGTGATCCAACGCGACCCGGCCCTGCGGCGCGACTAGGTCGACGGCGCCCGGGCGGTTCGTGACCAGCGGCGCGAAGTCGAGCACCTCGAACACGCGCTCGAACGACACCAACGTGGTGAGGACGTCGACGCGGGCGTTCGTGAGCTGCGTGAGCGGCTGGTAGATCTGGGTGACGTACACCGCGAAGGCGGCAACCGTACCGATCGATAGCGATCCGGAGATCACCAGGTTGCCGCCGACGTAATAGACGATCGCGGTGCCGACCGAGGCGACGAGTCCTAGCGCGACGAACAGCACGCGCGCGTACATGGCACTCGTCACGCCGATGTCGCGCACGCGCTTCGCCCGATCCGAGAACTGCTCGAGCTCGCGGTCTTGCTTGCCGAACAGCTTCACCACCAGCGCACCGGCGACGTTGAAGCGCTCGGCAGCGGTGTTGTTCATCGAGGCGTTCAGCTGCATTCCCTCGCGTGTGATGCCGACGAGCTTCCGACCGATGCGTCGCGCCGGGATGATGAATGCGGGCAGCACGATCAGGGTCAGGATCGTCAACCGCCATTCGAGCCCGAGCATGACGGTCAGCGTCACCGCCAAGCCGATGATGTTGCCGACGACCGTCCCCAACGTGTTGGTGATCGCCTGCTGGGCGCCGATCACGTCGTTGTTCATGCGGGACATGAGGGCGCCGGTCTGGGTGCGGGTGAAGAAGGAGACCGGCATCCGCTGGACGTGGTCGAACAGCTTCGTGCGCATGTCGAAGATGAGGCCCTCGCCGATGCGGGCCGAATACCAGCGCTGCCAGAGGTTCAGCACCGCGTTGGCGATCGCCAGCCCCACCGCGCCCAGGGCCAGCCAGGTGACCAGGAGTCGGTCCTTCTGGGGCACGGCGGTGTCGAGGAGTGATCGGAACAGCAGCGGGGGGATCGCGATCACGATCGAGGCTGCGATCGCGGTGATGAGGAAGCCGACGAGCTGCCGGCGATAGGGGCGGGCGAGGCGGAAGACCCGCCGGACGAGCGCCCGGTCGATGCGCTTCCCCGCGACTGCATCCGGATCGCTCCGGAAGCTCCGCATCGCTTGATACATCATCTCGGGCTCAAACCTACCGGCGTACCTGGGGATTCCCCGCCCGCGCGTGCGAGAATGCGCTCCGTGATTCCAGGGCAGGCGCGGCGGCGGCTTTGCCGACCGTCGCTGCAGGAGCCGGAGCTTGCGACGGCGACCGGCAAGCTAGGCACGCCGCGGTGAACACCGCGACGTGGCCGTTGGTCGGGCGGGTCACCGAGCTCACGCAGGTGGCGGCGGCGATGGACGGCGAAGCCGGTGGTGTGCTCTTCGCGGGCCCCGCCGGCGTCGGCAAGACCCGGCTCGCGTTCGAATGCCTGGGCTTCGCGGCCGAGCGCGGCTACCGCACCGCGCACGTGCGAGCCAACCGGACCTCGGCGACCATCCCGTACGGCGCGTTCGCGGCATTGCTGCCGCCGGCGACGAGCCGGGAGTCCGAGAGCCGCGGCGACCTGCTGCGCCACTTCGCCGACGTGATCCTCGACGACCCCGACGGCCGGCCCCTGCTGCTCGTCGTCGACGACGCCCACGACCTCGACGACCCGTCGGCGGCGCTGCTGCTGCACCTCGTCATGCACGGAGGCGTGTTCCCCGTCGTGACGCTGCGCACAGGCGAGCCGGCGCCGGAGTCCGTCGTCATGCTCTGGAAGGAGGAGCTGCTCCGGCGAATCGAGGTGTCGCCGCTGACCGTCGCAGACATCGCCATGCTCGCCGTGGACGTGCTGGGCGGCCCCGTCGACGGCACGACCGTCCACGCGTTGCGCACCACGAGCGAGGGCAACGTCCTGTTCCTGCGCGAGCTGATCATCTCGGGGGTCACCTCGGGATCGCTCACCGACGTGCGCGGGATCTGGCGGTTGCAGGGCTCGCTGGCGGCGTCACCGCGCCTCGCCGAACTGGTCCACATGCGCCTCGGCGCGCTCGACGACGCCGAGCGCGATGCGCTCGAGGTCGTGAGCGTCGGTGAGCCCGTCGCCCTCGAGACGATCGACGCGCTCGCCGAGCGCGCGTGCATCGAGCGCCTCGAAGCCCGCGCCCTCATCGACATCGAAGCGGAAGGCAACGCCCGTCAGGTGCGGATGGCCCATCCGCTGTACGGCGAGGTGCTGCGGGCCGACCTGACGTCCGGGCGGTACGAGCGGATCTGTCGCCTACTCGCCGACGCGATGGACGACGACGGTGAGCTGTCGGCCGAGGATGCGCTCCGGGTCGCCGTGTTGCGGCTCGAGAGCGGCGACACGGAGCACGCCGGCCTCTTGATGGTCGCGGCGCAGCAGGCGGCCTTCTCGTTCGACTTTCCTTTGGCGCGGCGACTCGCCCGCGCCGCGTGGGACGCGGGCGCGGGCGTCGAGGCGGGTCA
>DATFPZ010000003.1:0-3980 GCA_035264545.1 Acidimicrobiia bacterium | reverse complement strand
CGATCCCGGCTTCGTCGTAGAGCACGTAGTCCGACACTCCCCGCCGGTTGTAGAGGACCTTGACGTGCGGGTCGCGGACGAGCTGGTAGGTGTCACGGTCGCCGGTGACGATCACGGTGTCGATCCCCTCCCCGGCTGCCTGCTCGGCGAGGGTGGCGATGACGTCGTCGGCCTCGACGCCCCCGACCTCGAGCACGGGGATCGCGAGCGCTTCGAGCACCTCGTGGATCAACGGCAGCTGCGAGGAGAACACGTCCGGCGTCTCCTTGCGCCCCGCCTTGTAGTCGGCGTCCATCTCGTCCCGGAACGTCGGCGCTCCCGTGTCAAAGGCGACGGCGATGTAGTCGGGCTTCTCGTCGCCGAGCATCTTGATCAGCATCGACGTGAAGCCGTAGACGGCGTTCGTGATCGTCCCCGTCCGGGTCGCGAGGTCGGTCGGCAGGGCGTAGAAGGCCCGGTACGCCAAGGAATGGCCGTCAAGGAGGAGGAGCTTGCTCATTTATCTCCTGTCGCCGTCGCAGGCTCCGGCTATGCGGCTCGGTCGGCAGAGCCGCTGATGCCGCGTGCCGATCGTATGCCCGGGACTACCCGCTGGACGCGGAGAGTCGCCGGCCCTGCGACCGGCGACTCTCACGCAGACGCGCTTCCGCAGGTCAGAACGCAGCGTCGATCTCGTTCCACATCGTCGGAAACACGAAGAATGCAAGCCCGATGGCGACGAGCCCCACCGAGCCGCCGGCGCGGCGGCCCACGGCCGTCCCGGCGAACGCGGCGACGACGAAGCAGGCCACGGCGATGATGTAGAAGATCGCTAGCTCTTTTGACGCGGGTTCGAACGCGGCGAGCAGCATTGAATCCTCCATGTCCGGGCAGCCGGGCTCGGCTGTCTCTGCTCGCTGGGTACCCGCGCCCCCCGAGCGGGAAACGGAATCGGACGCGCGGCTCAGGGAGCGAGCTCGCCGTCGACGACGCGACGGGCGATGTCGTGCACCTTGACCCGATTGTGCATGGCCTGCTGTTGGAGGAACCGCCAAGCTTCCTGCTCGGTCGTGCCGTGCTGGTCCATGAGGATGCCCTTGGCGCGGTCGATCGTCTTGCGCTCCTCGAGGCGCTCGGCGAGGTTGCCGACGTCGCGCTCGAGCGACGCGAGCTCGGCGTAGCGCCCGAGCGCCATCTCGATAGCTGGGATGAGGTCGCTCTTCTGGAACGGCTTGACCAGGTAGGCGAGCGCGCCCGCGTCGCGGGCTTGCTCGACGAGGTCACGCTGCGAGAACGCGGTGAGCACGAGCACGGCCGCGAGCCGTTCGCTCGTGATGTGCCGCGCCGCCGTGAGGCCGTCCATGCCCGGCATCTTGATGTCGAGGATCACGAGGTCGGGTTGGTGCTGGCGCACGAGCTCGATGGCCTCGTCGCCGCGACCGGTCTCGCCCACGACCTCGTAGCCCTCCTCTTCGAGGAGCTCCTTGAGATCGAGGCGGATGATCGCCTCGTCCTCCGCGATCACGACGCGTGTGGGATCCGGCACGGGCGCGCTCCGTGGTTCGGGAGTGATCAGTGGGTGGAGAGCTCGGCCGCCATCCGGTCGAGCAGCGCGTCCTGCTCACGCTCGAGCTCGACGATCGACTCGGCGAGCGTGTCGCGGTGGCGAGCCAGCGCGTCCGCGTGACGACGGGCGTCCCGAGCCTCGACGTCGCCGAGCGGCGTCTCGGCCACGAGTGCCCGGAGGCGAGCTTCGTCGGCTTCGTCCTCGAGGAACGCGACTTGCTCGTTGGTGACGGCCAGCTCGGATCGCAGACGCTTGAGCCGCTCGCTCACGTCGACAAGCCGCCGCTGGAGGATCGACTGGGACATGGGACAAGGAGTCTACGGCCTGGGGCCGCCAATCTCATGGGGAACTTGCGCTCTGGTCGCCGTCGCAAGCTCCGGCTCTGCGGCGACGGTCGGCCAAGCCGCCGCTACTGCGGCCAGAATGGGCGTATGGACGTCCCGAGCGCGATCTTCACGCCCGAGCACGACGAGCTGCGCGCCGCCGTGCGACGGTTCGTCGAGAAGGAGCTGTCGCCATCGGTCGACGAGTGGGAAGAGGCGGGCTACTTCCCCGATTGGGTGTTCAGGCGCTGCGGCGAGCTGGGCTTCCTCGGATTGCACTACCCCGAGCGCTGGGGCGGCGCCGGCGGTGATCTTGCCGCTGAGATCGTGTTCATCGAGGAGCTGTCGCACTGCGGGGCGGGCGCGATCCCGATGGCGATCTCGGTGCAGACCGACATGGCGACGCCCGCGCTGGCGGAGTTCGGAACCGACGAGCAGCGTGAGCGTTACCTGCGCCCCGCGATCGCGGGCGAGAAGATTGGCGCGATCACCGTCTCCGAGCCCGACGCGGGGTCGGACGTCGCCAACATCTCGACCCGCGCCGTCCGCGACGGCGAGACGTGGATCATCAACGGCCGCAAGATGTTCATCACCAACGGCGCCCGAGCCGACTTCCTGACGCTCGTGGCCCAGACCGAGCCGGGCTCCGGGTACCGCGGCATCTCGCTGTTCCTCGTCGACACGGATCTGCCTGGTGTCTCGGTGTCCCGGACACTGAAGAAGCTCGGGATGTGCTCGAGCGACACTGCCGAGATCGCGCTCGATGACGTGCCCGTTCCGCACGCCAACCTCGTCGGCCTCGAGCCCGGGCAGGGCTTCGCCCAGCAGATGTGGCAATTCCAGTACGAGCGCCTCGCCGGTGCCGCCGCCTCGGTCGGACAGGCCGAGAAGATCCTCGGCGAGACGATCGCGTACGCCCGGGAGCGACGGGCGTTCGGGAAGCCCATCGCCGACCATCAGGTCATCGCGCACATGCTCGCCGACGCCGCCACCGAGCTCGAAGCCGGGCGCGCGCTCCTCTACACGACGGTATGGCGCATCCAGAACGGCGAGTACCCGGTCGCAGAGATCTCGATGGCGAAGAAGTACTGCGCCCAGATGCAGAACCGCCTCGCCGACACGTGCCTCCAGGTCTACGGCGGGTACGGGTACATGGAGGAGGCGCCGGTGAGCCGCGCCTGGCGCGACGCCCGTCTGCAACGCATCGGCGCCGGCACCGACCAGATCATGAACGAGGTGATCGCGAAGCGCCTGGGCATCAGCGCCGGCGATTAACGCCGGGCGTTGCACCCGAACGCGCCGGAGGGCCCGGGTCACCGGGCCCTCCGTCACGTCGGCGACAGGCGTCTCAGCCGGTCGTGCGCGGCCGCGCCGTGACCGCGGTTGCGGCCGCAGCGGGCCGACCCGCTGTCGGCGCCTCTGCCGGTGCCGCGGCGGGTGCCGCTGCAGGTGCGGCGGCAGGCGCAGCGGCGGGTGCCGCGGCGGGCGTCACCGGCGTCTCCGTCGCGCAGGGCTTGTCGTCGTTGCCCTGCTCGCCGTGACCCGAGTTCACCTCGCCGTTGATGTTCGGATTGCATTTCTTCGCCGAAGCCGACGGAATGCCGTAGATGATTCCGGCTCCCGTGGTCGCCAACGCCACAAGCGTCAGCCTCGCGACGGTCTTTCTCAGCATCTGCCCTCCAGCCTTCGAGCGAGAAGGTATGCCCTTCTCACGATGGGTGGGCCGGTCTCACCTCTGCTCGCTCCTGCCCGACGGTGACCGATGGAAGGCTGGAGGTCGACGCTCCCACTCCACTGCGCCGACACTCGTCGCGTCGATGCGTACAGCACCCTATTGGGGTTGGGTTCAGGCGTCCATTGCCCGGCGACCGTGCGCCCTGAAGATCAAGCGAGGGCTCGGAGAAGTCCTCCCGTGGCATCCTGAATGAGCCGCCCCGGTACTCCAACCGGCAGAGAGAGTCGGCTCAAAACCGATCCAGTGTGGGTTCGAATCCCACCCGGGGCACTCACGCGTCCCACAACTCGAATACCCGGCGGACCAAGGATTACGGGCAAACGAACCGATAGCCGCGCCGAACCGCGAACGTTCTGAAAAACGCGGTATGTGGGTA
>DATFPZ010000002.1:0-3374 GCA_035264545.1 Acidimicrobiia bacterium | reverse complement strand
AACTCCGGGTTCAAGATGGACGGCGCGCGCGGCGGTTACTACGCGGACGGCGAGATGGTGAAGCCCTTGCGCGACGGAGCGGCGTCGCTGGTGATCCTCAACGACGGCACCGCCAACGTAGGCATGTGGGGACGAGACTTCGCAATGGATCCCAGGATCAAGACGGTTCGCCAGAATCTCGACCTCATGGTCGACGGGGGCCAGACCGTGCCCGGCCTGGACTCCGACTCCAACGACAAATGGGGCGCCACGCTCGGCAACAAGGTGTTCGTCTGGCGGTCGGCGGTCGGCGTGGACTCGAACGGAGGTCTCATCTTCGTCGGGGGCAACGGCCTGAACGCCAAGACGCTCGGCGATGTGCTCGTGCGGGCGGGCGCCGTCCGGGCGATGGAGCTCGACATCAACTCGCAGTGGGTCACCTACTACCTGTACGACCAGGTCGACCCGGCGAACCCCAACAGTGTGACGGGGCGCAAACTCCTGCCCGACATGCAGCGCGCCGAGGACCGCTACCTCCAGCCCGGCGAGCGCGACTTCATCGCGCTGATGGCGCGATAGCTCAGACGCCCACGCGCTCGAGCGCCTGCTCGGCGAGGCGGCGCGCGATGACCCGAAGGCACAGGGTCTCGTCGGCGCCCTCGAAGATCGACAGCACGCGCGCGTCGACGAAGTAGCGCGACACAGGGAACTCCTCCGCGTACCCCATGCCGCCGTGGAGCTGCATCGCCTCGCGCGTCACCCACTCCGCCGTCCGGCACACGTACGCCTTGACCATCGAGGCCTGGAGCGCACCTTCACCCTTGGCCATCCGGCGGGCGACGTCATAGGCGAATTGCCGCCCGGCCTGGATGAGCGTCGCCATCCGGGCGAGCTTCGCCTGGCTCAGCTGATAGTCGAACACCGACTGGCCGAAGACGCGCCGGTCCTGCGCGTACGCGAGCCCCGCCTCGAACGCGGCTTGCATGAGGCCCACGGCGCGCGCCGCCGTCTGCAGACGGCCGTTCTCGAACCCCTCCATCTGGAGGTAGAAGCCGCGGCCGAGCCCGGCCTCGCCGCCGACGAGGTTCTCGGCGGGCACGAACCAGTCGTCGAAGGCGACCTCGTAGGAGTGCATGCCGCGGTAGCCGAGCGTGTCGATGGCGCGGCCCTCGACCTTGCCCCCACCGGGCTGCTGGAACGCGAACGCGTGCCCGGCGGCGGGCTCCTTCTCGACCACGAACAGCGAGAGCCCCCGGTGGCCGGACGTTCGGTCGGGGTCGGTACGGGCGAGGAGCATGAGGACATTCGCCCGCCCTGCGAACGTCGCCCACGTCTTCACTCCGCCGAGGAGATAGCCGCCCTCGGTGGGCGTCGCCGTGACCTTGATGTGGGCGACGTCGGAGCCGTAGTCGGGCTCGGTGACCATCACGCCGACCATCAGCTCGCCGCTGGCGATCCCCGGCAGCCAGCGCTGCTTCTGCTCCTCGGTGCCGCCCTGCACGATGGCCCGGGTGAGGATCTCGGGCCGGGTGATGAGCGAGCCACCGACGCCGAGCGAGCCCCACGACAGCTCTTCGGTGGCGACGACCATGCCGAGATAGTCGTGCTCTCCGCCGGCCGCGAAGCCGCCGTACTCCTCCGGCACCGACAAGCCGAATCCGCCGATCTCGGCGAGACCGGTGATGACGTCCTCGGGGATGTCGGCGTTCGCGCGGTGGACGTGCTCGGCGACCGGTCGCACCTTCTCCTCGGCAAAACGGTGGAACGTCTCGCGGACGAGCTCGAAGTCGTCCGACAGGTGGGCGGGGCCGGTCCCGTTCTTGGGCAGGCGGGACGCGATCGACTCGAGGAACTCGGGCGACCGGCGGTCGGCGACGAAGTCGAGCGCCGGCCTGAGCACGTCGGGCGACACGCCCCAGACCTCGTCGCGGGCGACGATCTTGCCCGCGACGTCGGCGACGACGTCGGCGACGAACGCGCCCGCCAGCATCCCTTCGAGCTCGCCGCGTCCGCCGTAGTCGAGCATCACGCGACACCCCTCGAGCGCGCTGGCGGCGTGAGCGAGGTCGTAGGCGAGGACCTGATGCCGGTCGAGCTTGGCGACGGAGATCCGCCCGTCCTCGACGGCGGCCCGCGCCAGGTGCTCGGCGGCGGTCGTGGTGAGCTCGGCGGCGGCGTTGACGGCCGCCGCGGCCGCTTCCAGCCGGGCTGTCATGGGGGGAGACTACCGACGGGCGTGGGGGGCGGCCCTACCCGCCCGTGCCCGCGCCGGTCGACTTCGTCGTCGCGGTGGACGTATCCCGGCGTGATCCCGGCACCGACGAGCTTCCCTTGGCTTCGACGGTCTGCTTGACGACGCCGGGCACCGCCTGCTGCGTGATCTTGCACGCGGGGTCGAGGCGTTCGAACACCGTTTCGGCGAGCAGGTCGCCGCCTTCGGGGGTGAAGTGGATGCCGTCGGTGCCGCGCACACGAGCCTCCGGCCCCCGGGGACCGGGAGCATCGACGCGAAGGCGCCGTCGGGCGTGGAGAAGACCGAGTACGCGTCGACGTAGGTGACGTCGGGGTGCTTCGCCGCGACCTCCTGGAAGACCTCGTTGACGCCCTTCACGCGTTCCGAGTACGCGGCGTCGGCCATCACGGGCGCGCCGATCCAGTACACGGCGCGGCCGTTCCCGCCGAGGACCGCCAGCATCTCTTCGACGAGCGCCGAGTACTGGGTCCGCCATTTGGGATCACGCGTCGCCCCCTCGGCAAGGTTCTTCGCGTCGTTGGCGCCGACGATGAACACGGTGACCTCGGGGTTGTACGTGAACATGTCCTCGCCGCCGCGCTTGGGCCAGTTCACGAAGTCCGGCGACAGCAGCCCGCTCGAGACCCGGGAGTCGAGGACGGGCTGCACGACCCCGGTCTTGCCGGCGAGCTCACCGAGTGACGGGCCGAGCGATCCCGCGAGCGAGTCGCCCCCGATCCAGAGCCGCAACGGGTCGCCGGGATCCAGCGGCGCGCGGCACGTGTTCCCGGCGGCGGCGCCCGAGGCGGGGACGCCGGTGACCGAGTCCGATCGCGACGTCGAGTGGCCGTCATCGCTCTGCAGCGGCCCCGTCACCGCGAACGCGGTGCCGGCTGCCAGCAACGCGACCGCGACACCGGCAGTGAGGCTGCGATGCCAGATGTGCCGCCCGCGGGCCCGCTGCGCTCGGCGGGACCCGTTCGGGGTGGCGTCGTCGTCGGACGGCATGAATCACGGTTCCGATCGAGGGAACCCGGGCGAGCGTAGTGGCGGCAGGCGCCGCGGCGGCGTCTCCCGATACCTACGCCGGCTCGGCCGCCCGATCCAGCTGGGTGCGGTACAGGTCGGCGTACAGGCCGTGCGCGCGCAGCAGCTCCGCGTG
>DATFPZ010000001.1:0-5260 GCA_035264545.1 Acidimicrobiia bacterium | reverse complement strand
GGGAACAGGAGAAGCATCACCGAGATCGTGAGCAGGATGATCGCCACGCCCTCGTTCGGGACGATGGCGTAGAAGAACGCCAAGGCGGCGCCGAAGGCGTTGTAGAGGGGATCAAGCATCGGTCAGCCTGCTCTCGTCGGGCGAACGTGTGTTCGGGGGACAGGGTCGATGCCGCCGCCGCCCCAAGGATGGCAGCGCCCAAGCCGACGGATCGCCAGCCACAGGCCACGGACGGCGCCGTGCCGCTCGAGCGCTTCGAGCGCGTACGCGGAGCAGGACGGGTGGAATCTGCACCGAGGCGTGAGGTGCACGCTCACGAGCCGCCACGCCCGGATCGGCAGCATCAGCAACCGCGCCATGGCGGACGGGGCCTTCGGAGGCACGTCGATGACGGCGCTCATCGCCGCCCTCCGGCCGCGGCGAACAGACCCCTCAGCGTGTCGACGAGTGTGTCGAACGGCATCGTCAGCGCCTCTCGGCGGGCCGAGACCAGGTAGGCGGCCCCGGACACGAGGTCGGCGTCGGCGCCTCTGACAGCTGCCCGCAGCCGGCGCCGCAGGCGGTTGCGCGCCACCGCGTTGCCAGCCCCGCTGACGGCGTACGCCACTCTCGCCGGCCCCTCGGGCTCGCCGCGAACGACGCGGACCGTGATCGGGCCCTGCACGTGTCGCTCCGCCCGGGCGAGGGCGGCGAAAGTCGCACGGTCGCGAACGCGCCAGATCAGGCCGACAGGCGCGTGCGGCCGCGCTGGCGTCGGGCCTTGAGCACCGCCCGGCCGCCTCGGGATCGCATGCGGGCCCGGAAGCCGTGTCGCTTCTTGCGCTTTCGGTTGTTCGGCTGGAACGTGCGCTTCACGCATGGCCTCCTCGCGAAGGATCGCCCGCGAGACCCGAGGTCGGGGGCCGCAAACAGTCGGGCGAACCACTGAGTGTACGGCGACGCGTGAAACAGTCGCAACGCGGGGGACCGGGACGGGACCGCGCGTTGCGACGTGCGACCTTGTTGGCGCGAAACCCCGGTGCTACGTTCGGACTTCTCGCCAACGCCACGGCCTCGGAGGCGAACTTCCCCGAACTCGAGAGGCCGAACACTTTCTACCGGTTGATGGCTGCTTCCGGTAGCCCGAAGAGGAACCTTCTCCACACCTGTGGATGCACCTGTGGAATTCGACCGGGGCGTCACCGCCGCTGAGATCTGGGAGCACGGCGCGACCGCCCTCCGCTCCCAGCTCGCACCGAACACGTGGGGACTGTGGTTCCAAGGCGTCCGGGCGATCAGCCTGACCGACGACGTCCTCACCCTTGCCGTCCCCAGCTCGCTCGCCGCCGATCGCATCCGCTCCAGCTACACGGGGATGCTGGCCGACACACTGCGGGACGTCACCGGGCAGAAGCTCAGGGTGGAGCTGACCGTCGAGACCGATACCCGACCTGACGAGGCGCTCCCGACCGCCCCGGCGGCGACGGCGACGCCCCTGAGTGATCTTCCCGCTCCGGTCGGCCCCGACGAGGAGCCCTCCCGACTCTGGGCGACCGGGGGCCTGAACCCCCGATACACCTTCGACCAGTTCGTGATCGGCGCCTCCAACCGCTTCGCGCACGCCGCCGCTCTGTCGGTCGCGGAGGCCCCGGCGCGCTCGTACAACCCGCTCTTCATCTACGGCGCCGCCGGCCTCGGGAAGACCCATCTGCTCCACGCCATCGGGCATCACGTCAAGGCCGTCTTCCGCAACAAGCGCGTGCGCTACGTCTCCACCGAGACCTTCATGAACGAGTTCGTCGACGCCATCCGGGCGAAGACGATGCCTGCGTTCAAGCGGCGCTACCGAGACCTCTACGTCCTCCTGATCGACGACATCCAGTTCCTCGAGCGCACCCAGGAGCTGCAGGAGGAGTTCTTCCATACGTTCAACCAGCTTCACAACGAAGACGGGCAGATCGTCATCTCCTCGGACCGCCCGCCGAAGTCCATCGCCACCCTCGAGGACCGCCTCCGCAGCCGCTTCGAATGGGGCCTGATCACCGATGTGCAGGTCCCCGAGTTCGAGACGCGTCTTGCGATTCTCCGCAAGAAATCCGAGGCCGAGCACCTCGACGGCATTCCCGACGAGGTGTTCGCATTCATCGCCAGCAACATCCATGACAACGTCCGCGAGCTCGAAGGCGCGCTCCTCCGGGTGAACGCCTACCGGGCACTCAACGACGCGCCACTGACAGATGAGGTCGCGCACCAGGTCCTCGCCGATCTCCTCTCGCCGGCACAACCGCGCGAGATCACTCCCGGACTCATCCTCGACGAGACCGCCAAGATGTTCGGCTGGACCGTCGAGGATCTGTGCGGCAAGAGCCGCCGCCGCCCGTTGGTCACCGCCCGGCAGATCGGCATGTACGTGATGCGCGAGCTGACGGGGTACAGCTACCCGCAGATCGCCAAGGAGTTCGGCGGCCGTGACCACACGACCGTCATGTACGCGGTCGAGAAGATCAAGCAGCAGATGAACGAGCGCCACACCACCTTCGACCAGGTGACCGAGCTCATCGCCCGGATCAAGCTCGGCACCGGTGGATAACCCTGTGGAAGCGTGGGGATATCAACGGAGCGCATGGGGACAGCCCTGGGCAAAACCCTCTCCGTCAAGCTCTCCTTGAGGGATTGCGGTGGAAAGCGCGAGAACTCCACCATCCGCTCCGACCTGCGAGAACAACCCGTTGTCCCCAATCCACAGGGCCTACTACAACAGCTCTTCAAAGATCCCCAACTGTTGAGGAAACCGACGGCACGAACTGAAGGAGGTTGCCGGTGAAGTTCCGCTGCGAACGGGACACCCTGGCCGATGCCATTGCCGTTGCGCAGCGTGCCGTGGCCTCACGAACGGGTGCGCTGCCCGTCTTGTCGGGTTTGCGAGTGTCACCGACGGCGTCGGGTGTCGAGCTCGTCGGCTCCGACCTCGAGTTGACGATCCGGGTCGAGGCGCCCGCGGACGCGGAGGGCGACGGCAGTTCGGTCGTACCGGCGCGGTTGTTCTCGGAGATCGTGCACAAGCTCGATCCGGGCACCGTGACGGTGGAGTTCACCGACGAGGAGGCGCGGGTCGAGGCAGGGCGGTTCCGAACGGCGCTGCGCACGTTGTCGGCCGCGGACTTCCCACGGTTGACCGAACCGGGTGGGGCAGGCGTGAAGGTGGCCGCCGGCGCGCTCACGGACGCTCTTCGTCAGGTCGTTCCGGCCGCGTCCAGGGACGATGCCCGGCCGATCTTGACCGGCGTGTTGCTGGCGGCGTCCGCCGGTGGTCTGCGCCTGGTTGCCACCGACTCGTACCGCCTCGCGGTGCGCGACCTCCAGGGCGTGAGCATGCTCCCGGAAGGCCAGAAGGTGTTGGTGGCGGGCAAGGGCCTCGGTGAGGTCCAGCGGTTGCTCGGCGAGGAGGAGATCGAGGTCGTGCTCGCAGAGCGTGAAGTCGTGTTCCGTGTCGGGCGCACATCTGTGACCACGCGTCTGATCGAGGGCGACTTCCCGAACTACCAGCAGCTGATCCCGGGCGGTTACCCGAACAAGCTGACCGTGGCGCGCGACCAGCTCAGCGCCGCGATCAATCGTGTGCGACTCGTCGGGCAAGGACGCGACACCGCGCCCATTCGATTGGCGATGACGGCCGAGGGTCTCGAGCTGTCCGCGGTGGCCCAGGACGTTGGCGAGGCTCACGAGATGGTCGAGGCGAAGTACGAAGGTGGTGACCTCACGGTTGCGTTCAATTCGCAGTTCCTGTTGGAGGGGATCGACGCCGCGTCGGGTTCGGAGGTCACGGTCGAGTCGATCGACCCGCTGAAGCCCGCGGTCCTCAAGGGAACCGACAGCGCCGACTTCCTCTATCTCCTGATGCCGGTTCGCATCTCCTGAGCCGGGAGCTGCGCGAACGTGAGCGTCGTGGCGCGGCTCGCGCTCACGGACTTCCGGTGCTACTCGGCCGTCGACCTTGCGCTCCCCACGGGCGTGACCGTGGTGTCGGGTGCCAACGGCGAAGGTAAGACGAGTCTCCTGGAAGCGCTCAGTTGGGCAGCGACGACGCATTCCTTTCGTGGTGTCCCGGACGCCGCGCTCGTGCGTTCCGGGGCTGGGGCGGCGTTCGTGCGCATGACCGTGCAAGAGCCGGATCGCGAACAGCTGATGGAGGCGGAGATCCGCGCCGTCGGGCGGAATCGTGTGCGCCTGAATCGTCATCCGCTTGCACGCGCGCGTGACCTCCTCGGACTGGTTCGCGTCACGGTGTTCGCTCCCGATGACCTGCAACTCGTGAAGGGCGGCCCGGCCGCGCGTCGCGCGTACTTGGATGATCTGCTCGTCGCCGTCGCGCCGCGCTACGACGCAGTCCGAGCCGAGTTCGACCGCGTCCTGAAGCACCGCAACGCGCTGCTGCGACAGGGTCTCCGTGGACCGGACGCCGAGTCGACACTTTTGGTGTTCGACGATCAGCTCGTCCGCGCCGGAAGCGAGCTGGTGCGCGGCCGTCTTCGTCTCACCTCACGTTTGTTGCCCGCGGTGCGCGACGCGTATCGAGGACTTGCCGGCGCGAGCGAAGAAGTCGACGCCGGCTACGAAGCCGAATGGGCCGAAGGCAGCGTGACGCCCACCGCGGACGACGTCGAGCCACTGTTGCGCGCCGCACTCGTGGCGCGGCGCGTTGCTGAAGTGGATCGAGGGGTCACCCTTGTCGGCCCGCATCGTGACGAATGGCGGGTCCGCCTCGCCGGACTCGACGCCCGCACGCACGCCTCGCAGGGCGAGCAACGCACGCTGGCGCTCGGCCTGCGACTCGCGGGGCACAAGGTGTGCGCGGAGGTCATCGGCACCGAGCCGGTGCTCCTCCTCGATGACGTGTTCAGTGAGCTCGATCCGGCCAGAGCCGAGGCACTCGTCTCGGAGCTCCCTGCCGGTCAGACGTTGATCACCACCGCGTCCGCGGTCCCGGACTCGGTGCATCCCGATCGCCGCCTCCGCGTGCGCGAAGGCCGCGTCGAGGAGGCGGCGTGACCAGGCGGCCCGAGCGTCGAGCCGACGAGCCCCGGCGCCTGCGCGACTCGCTGGCCGAGGTGAGCGCCGATCTCGGGCTTCCCGAGCCCGACGCGCTCGCGTTCCTCATCGAGGAATGGGAGAGCCTGGTCGGGCCCGATGTAGCCCCCCATTGCCGACTGACTTCCCTGCGCGACGGCGTGTTGCGGGTGACGGTCGACACCGCGCCGCGTGGGACCCAGCTGCGCTATCT